>JASHQJ010000411.1 GCA_030037595.1 Candidatus Binataceae bacterium | reverse complement strand
GGCGCGCACCGCTGCGACGCGTGCTCTACTGTGCTACTTCCGCGGCGATCATCTGGAACCCACGGCTGCGCGCCTACTATGAGCACCTGATCGGCAACGGCAAGCTCCACAAGCTTGCTTTGGTGGCGACCATGCGCCGCTTGTTGCTGATCCTGAATGCCATCATCAAGACTCGCACGCCGTGGAGGTCGCCATGCGCGGCGTAAACCTCGACGCTCGCGTGGTTGCCCACAAGTCCACAGGCGGGACGCTTCAATCGGTCCCAGAGCCTGTGGACCCTGTGGGCAACCCTCAAGAGAAACTCGAAGGAGTTGATTCTTATGACAGTCGCTTTGCGTCTGCACCGAGCCTTGGTGAAGCGAAAGTATCGCCTTCTCTATACTCCAAGACGACGTGGCCGCCCCGGACCCAAGGGTCCGGCCAGGGAGTTGATCGAGGCGGTGGTCGAGGTGAAAACGGCGCAACCCGTATTTCGGCTGTCGAAAGATCGCGCAGCAAATCTCCAGCGCCTTCGGTATCGACCTCAACAAGGACGTCGTCCGGCGCATTCTGAGCGGTCCCCATCGACCCGGACCACGGCCGAACGGCGGCCCCTCTTGGCTGGCGGCGATCGGACATACCAGGGACCGCCTGTGGAGCGTCGATCTCTTCCGCGTCGAGTCGATTCTGCTCAAGAGCTATTGGGTCATGGTGGTGATGGACATCTTCACCCGTCGAATCATCGGTTTTGGAGTTGCCGCGGCCAATCTCGACGGCATCCGGGTCTGCCGGATGTTCAATCGCGCGATCGCCAAGCAAGCTATGCCCGAGCGCCTTTGCTCCGACCACGATCCGTTGTTCGGCTTGCAGCGCTCTGGCGAGCGAACCTGCGGGTGCTCGAGGTCGAAGAGATTAAGACCATCCCCGACACGTTCGCATGCCTTTGTCGAGCGACTGATCGGAATCATCCGGCGCGAGTACGTGGACCGGATCTGGTTCTGGAGTAAGAGCGACCTCGAGCGCAAGCTCGAGGCGTATCACACTTACTACAATCAACATCGCTGTCACATCGGCCTCGCCGGAGTAACGCCGGCGCAACAGAGCGGCGTACCCGCTCCTCAACTGGCGCGCGCCTCGACTCAGATCGCTGGCGCCAGCGTTGCAATGGCTTGTTTCACACTCGGGCCCCGGCGCGAGTTGGAATTCGCCCCACGGAGATACGAGGCTTGCCGCGACCGACTGGAACCGTCTCCTCGTTTGCCATCAGCATTGAACAGAAGCTACCGCTACGCCTCCGGAAACTCCAATAAATTCGCGCGGATCAAGTTGTGAGAAACGACAGCTCGCTTGCCGCCGGGCGATTGCGTCCCCGTTCCGTGGATTGCCGCATCGCGATCATGGGTCTAATGTCGCCTTGAGGACCCGCGTTCTAAGGAGGCGGCAGCATGAGCGGAACAACCGGCAACGGCGCATCGAAGAAAATCGTTCCCGTCAAATTCGCGCACGCGGTCTTGCGCACCAACAAGTTCAAGCAGATGGTCAATTGGTACACGACCGTGCTGCAGGCCGACATCGTGTTCCAGAACGAGGTGCTCGCGTTCATGACCTACGACGATGAGCATCATCGGCTCGCCATCGGCGCTTTTCCCGGCATCGTGGATCGTGCGCCGCGCAGCGCCGGCCTCGACCATCTCGCCTACACGTACGCGAGCCTGGGCGACCTGGTCGCCACCTACGAGCGGCTCAAGGCCGCGGAAATCACGCCGGTGGCTCCCATCAATCACGGCCTGACACTCTCGATGTACTATCGCGATCCCGATGGCAACAAGGTCGAGCTGCAAATCGACAACTTCGCGACGGTCGAGGAACTCAAGGGATTTTTCCGCAGCAACGATTTCTCGAAAAACCCCATCGGCGTGAGCTTTGATCCGGACGAACTCGCGCGCCAGTACCATGCGGGTGTGCCCGAGTCCGAACTCAAGAAGTACCGTCCCGAGCAGGGCCTCGACCCCAACTTCATGCACAACATGGGGCTGTGACCGCCTGCGTCGCAGATTGAACGCGATGCCAGTGGGTGAATGATAACGAAGCGCGGCACGAGCCGAATTGTCACGACCCATGTCGGTCCCTTCTCAAGGCTTGGTCCGAGGATATTTGCTCGAGCCCTCGAGAATCTCAGTGAGAGGCAGAACTCGCATCCGCACTGGGGCCGAAACTGAATTGACCCGTTCTGCCTCCTCAAAACCTCATCCACCGATAGACCGCTTCTCCAGGAGGTGCTCGACGCAGAGAGCCATCGACTCCGAAGCAAAGAAAACGCGAATTTCAAGTTTTGCCGACCTGCAGCACCAAGACGCGACTGGCCGGCTTTCGCGCTCGGATGAAGTTTTGAGGAGCCACAACTGTCCGAATTGCGTGGAGTCTGCATCCGAGATTTGTCCGGTCTGTGGAGACGAGCAGCGCCACTAGGCGCGGTTTCGATTTTCCGAATCGCCCTCAGCTCGCGTTCGATTTTCTCGATCGAAATGCGAAACGCCGATACTGACCTGTCAGAGGAAGTTTGTAACAGGGCTCACCGAGGGCTAATGGCATGGACCGGGCCTAAAGAAGTCAAAGGCTCCTCCTTAGTTAGGCGAGGCGCAAACCGCTCTGTGAGAATTGGTCCGAGAGTGGAAGTGGCAAGCATAAGCACTAGAACCGCGTCGAGAAGTGTCCCATCGACAAGACGCCGACCGGTCCGGTCTAGCGTCTGGTAT
>JASHQJ010000410.1 GCA_030037595.1 Candidatus Binataceae bacterium | reverse complement strand
TAACGTTCTGCGCGCGCGGCAAGTACCTCGAAGCCTTTCGCTCCAGCGGGATCGCGCTCAAGAGTATCCGCGGCGATCTGCGCCTCGAGACAGTTCGCGCAACGAATGATCCGCGCGAGTTTGAGCCGTATGATCTAATCCTCTTCTGTGTGAAGGCTTACGATACGCGCGAAGCGGCGCGCGCGATCGAAGGATGCCTCGCGCCGGGCGGCGCGATTCTCACGCTGCAAAACGGAGTCGAAAACGAGGAGCGGCTCGCGGAGATCTTCGGGCGCGACGCGGTGATGGGTGGCAATGCGCGCGTCGGCGTTGAGATGATTGCCCCTGGCGAGCTGGTGCATCTCAGCTCCGGACATATCGATTTCGGCGAGCTCGACGGCCACCAAACCGAGCGTGCGCGAAGAATCGCGGCGGCATTTTCGCGGGCCGGAATTCTTGGTGAACTCACGCCAAAGATCCGGACACTCAGATGGGACAAGCTGGTATGGAACGCCGCGTTCAACTCTGTCGCGACCCTGACGCGACGGCGCGTCGGCGATATCATCGACAATCCAGAGAGCCGCAAGCTCGTAATCACGCTGATGCGCGAGATCATTACGGTCGCGCGCGCCGAGGGCACGGACATCGGTTTCGATCGCATCGACTCATACCTCGCACACTCGGACAAGAATCTGCGCGCGATCAAAACCTCAACCCAGCAGGACCTCGAACGCGGCAAGCGGCTCGAGTACGAGGCACTGTCAGGCGCAGTTGTGCGCGCGGCGCGGCGACTCGGAGTCAGTGTACCTGCGATGGAAACGATTTACGCGCTGATGCGCCTGCTTGACGGCGCACGTGAGAGATAGGGATTTAGCGTCTTTCGAACTGCTTGTTGCCGAACAGGATCTCCCAGGATTTCTTGTCGTGGATCGGCTTCTGGGCTTGCGCGCGCATCCGCTCGACCACGTCGGACATCACAGCGAAGCCACGCTTGGTTGCGGGACGCTCGGCCAGCTCTGCGAACCATTTTTTGAGGTGGGGAAAATCATCGAGGTTCTGGCCCTGCATGCTGTGCGGCACGAGCCAGGGATAAACGGCGATATCGGCAATCGAGAATTCGTCTGCGAGGTACTTCGCTTCCGACAAACGCTTATCGATCACGTTGTAAATGCGCTTGGCTTCGTTGGTGTAGCGATTGATGGCGTACTCGAGCTTCTCCGGAGCGTAGAGGCGAAAGTGATGCGCCTGGCCGAGCATCGGGCCGACGCTCGCCATCTGGAACATCAGCCACTGGATAACGTTGTACTTCCCTCGCACGTCCTTCGGTATCAGCTGGCCGGTCTTCTCGGCGAGGTACATAAGAATCGCGCCTGATTCGAAGATCGAGAGCGGCCTTCCGTCGGGGCCCTCGTGGTCGGTGATCGCGGGCATGCGATTGTTCGGACTGATCTTGAGGAAGTCGGGTTTGAACTGATCGCCTGCGCCGATATTGACTGGAATCACGTTGTACTTCAGCCCGACCTCTTCGAGCATCCAGGTGACCTTGTAGCCATTCGGCGTGGGCCAAAAATATACGTCGATCATCCGACCTTCCTCCGGAGAGTATCGGGCGCGTCACGGGCGCCGTTTCGATCTGCAACTTGGATCAGGTTGGATTACGACGCAACTGCCGAAACGGGTGGCCTTCAACGCTTAGTTGGGCATCGAATCAGCGTCGCCCTTGCGCACGCCCATCAGGTAGGCCTCGATAAACTCGTCGATCGCGCCGTCAAGCACTGCGTCGGTGTTGCCGATTTCGACGCCGGTGCGATGGTCCTTGACCATGCGGTACGGCTGCAGCACGTAGGAGCGAATCTGGCTGCCCCACGCGATGTCCTTCTTCTCCTTGCTGAATTTCTCGAGCTCCTCGCGCTTCTTTTGCTGCTCGAGCTCGAACAGCCGAGCGCGCAGGATCTTCATGGCCATCGCGCGGTTCTTATGCTGCGAGCGTTCGTTCTGGCAGCTCACCACAATCCCGGTCGGGATATGGGTGAAGCGGACGGCCGAGTCCGTCTTGTTGACGTGCTGCCCGCCGGCACCCGAAGCGCGAAACGTATCGACTCGGATGTCCGCGGGGTTGATCACGACCTCGACCTTGTCGTCTATCGCGGGGAAGACGAAGACCGACGCGAACGACGTATGCCTTCTCGCGTTGGAGTCATATGGCGATATGCGGACGAGCCGATGAATCCCTGCCTCGGCACGGAGGTAGCCGTAGGCGAAGTCGCCCTCGACGGTGAAGGTCGCGCCCTTGATCCCCGCGCCTTCTCCCGGCTGCATGTCCGCGAGTTCGGTCTTGAAGCCGCGCCGCTCGCACCATCGCATGTACATGCGCAGCAGCATCTCGGCCCAATCCTGTGCTTCCATCCCGCCCGCGCCGGCATGGACAGAGACGATCGCGCCGAGGCGATCGTACTCGCCGGAGAGCATCACGCGGAGCTCGGCCTTCTCGAGCTCGCCGCGCGCGGCCTCGAGCGCCGTCGCGGTTTCGTGCGCGGCCTCGCTGTCCTCAGCTCCCTCCTCTTCCGCCATGTCGAGGAAGACCCGCGCCTCGTCGAGCTTCTCGCGGAGCAGCTTCCACGCTGCTATTTGCGAGCGGAGCTGCTCCTGCTCCTTGAGCGCTGCCTGCGCGTTTTCCTGGTTGTCCCAGAAGTCCGGCTTGGCTGATTGATCGACGAGCTTTTGGTAGCGGTCGTA
>JASHQJ010000409.1 GCA_030037595.1 Candidatus Binataceae bacterium | reverse complement strand
GGGTGAAGCCGTCCTGATTTCTCAGCCGGTCTCGTTTCACGTCCACTTTGGTCATTCTCATTGCATCAACTGATTGAGCTGGAATATCGGCATCAGCACCGCCAGCATCATGAACACGATGACACCCGCCATCGCCAAAGTCATCAGCGGCTCGAGCACGGTGGTCATCTGGCTTAACGAATGGGCGACCTCGTGTTCGTAATTATCGGCCACCCGTTCGAGCATCCGCTCGAGTTCGCCGGAGCGCTCACCGACGCGGATCATCTCGATCAAGAGGGGAGGGAAAAGCCCGCTCTGCGAGAGCGTTTGGCCCATGCCGTGGCCCTCGCGGATTTCTTCGCGGCTCTTCTCTACCGCTTCGCGGAGCAGGCCGTTGGTGACCACTCCCTTGACGGCATCGAGCGAGGGCAATAGCTGCACGCCGCTCGCCAGCAAAGTAGCGAGTGTACGGGCGAAGCGCGCGCAGATGATCCGGATCATCGTCGGGCCGACGTACGGCAGTTTGAGGATCATGCTGTCGTAGAGGCGGCGTCCGCGCGGCGTCGATAGCGCGCCGATAATCCCCGCGATGAGCGCGACCAGAGCTATAAGAATGAAGAGCCAGTAGGTGGTGAGCGCGGCCGATACTCCGATCAGGATCTTGGTCGCGAGCGGCAACGCCGCCTTTTGTTGCTGGAAGACCGTCGCGACCTGCGGCACAACGTAGGTGACCAGGAACGCCATGATCGCGGTCGCGACGCACATCATGATGATCGGATAGGTGAGGGCGCCGCGCACCTTGGTGACGAACTCGGACTGACGCTCGCTGTACTCGGCGAGGCGGTCGAGCACCGATTCGAGTGCGGCGGCCTGCTCGCCAGCGCGCACCATCCCGACGTAGAGGTCAGAGAAGATGTCTTTGTGGACCGCGAGTGCGTCGGCAAGCGACGATCCTTCGCGCACGCGCTCGCGCACCTGCGAGAGCATCCGCTTGGTCGTGGCGCGACTCGACTGATCGCTGAGCGCGCCGAGAGCATCGACCAGTTGCACGCCCGCGCCGAGCAGCGCGCTCAACTGTCGCGTCATCAGCGCGAGCTCCGCGGCGGGCATGCGGCGGCGAAGCGCCGGCATGTACTCGCGCCACGATTTTGCGCGGGGCGCGACCGCGGTTTCTTCCGCCAGATCGGTGGGAAAGATTCCGGAAGAACGGAGCTTACTCCGCGCGGCGCGGGGACTGTCGGCATCGACTACGCCGTTGACGGTGCGGCCATCCGCTCCAAGCCCGCGATACGCAAAAACCGGCATCCCGCGCTGTTTGCCCGTCCTACTCGATATCTTCCTGGGTGACGCGCAGCAACTCTTCGATCGAGGTTTCGCCCGCCATCACGCGAAGCGCTCCGTCCTCGCGCAGCAGCATCATACCCTGGCTGGTGCAGTGGCGGCGAATCGTGGCCGAATCCGCGTGCTGCATCACGAGCGCGCGGATGTTGTCGTCCATGATCATCAATTCCTGGATCGCCATACGGCCGCGATATCCCGTATTGCGGCAGGTGCGGCATCCTTTCGGCTTGTAAACCGTGCCGCTTGCGCTTCCGTTGCGCACTCCTATACGCGCAAGCTCGGCCTGCGTGGGAGCGTAGGCCTCCTTGCAATCGGGGCAGAGCTTGCGAACCAGGCGCTGCGCCAACACGGCGAGAATTGAGGATGAAACCAGGAACGGCTCGATTCCCATGTCCACCAGGCGGGTGATCGCGCCGAACGAATCGTTGGTGTGAATCGTAGAGAAAACGAGGTGGCCGGTGAGCGCCGCCGTGATGGCGATCTCGGCGGTCTCGCTGTCGCGGATTTCGCCGACCATGATCACGTCGGGGTCCTGGCGCAGAATCGAGCGAAGTCCACTTGCGAAGGTGAGTTCGATTTTCGGATTCACCTGCATCTGGCCGACGCCGCGCAGCTGATACTCGATCGGGTCCTCGATCGTGATGATGTTCTTCTCGGGCGAATTGATGCGGCTCAGGCACGCGTAGAGCGTGGTGCTCTTGCCCGAGCCGGTCGGACCGGTTGCGAGGATGATGCCGTGGCTCTGGCGAATCAGGCGATCGATCTTCTTCAGATTCTCGCCGGAGAAGCCCAGGTGGTCAAGATTGACATCGACGGCAGCCTGCGCGCGATCGAGCAGACGGAGCACGATTCGCTCGCCGAACGCGGTCGGAATCGATGACACGCGGATATCAATATCGCGGCCCGCGACGAGAAGCCTGATACGTCCATCCTGCGGCAGGCGCTTCTCCGCGATATTGAGACCCGCCATGACCTTGATGCGCGAAGTGATCGCGGGTTGGAAGCGCTTCGGCGGTGACAGCACGTCGTAGAGCATCCCATCGACGCGGAAGCGCACGACAAGCTCGCGCTCGAAGACCTCGACGTGGATATCGCTCGCGCGGTCCTTGACCGCCTGCGACAGGATGCCGTTGACGAGTTTGATAATCGGCGCCGCATCGTCGGATTCGAGCAGATCGAGCGGTTCGTTAGCGAGCTCGCTCGCGACGAGGTCGAGCCGCTCCTCGCCGAGGTCAACCATCAGGTCTTCGGCGGTCGTAGCGGCGGCCTGGTCGTAGATACGGTTGATCGCCTCGATGATCACTTCGCTCGGCGCGACGATCGGCTGAATCTGAGCGTTGAACAGAAGGCGGAGGTCATCGAGCGGCTCGTAGTTCGACGGATCGGCGACGGCCACTGTGATTCCGTCCTCAGAGCTGGAGATTGGAAGCAGCTTGTTCTTCTTGGCGTAGTTGATCGGGATCTTGGCGACCAGCGACGGTTCGAGCGCGTGCTCGTCGATATGAGCCTGGAAGGGAAGGCGATATTCCTGCGCGAGTGCGCGGGCCAGCCGCTGGGGCTCGAGCGCTCCCATCTCGACGAGGACGTCGGCCAGCTCCTGGCCGGGCTTCTTGCGCTGGCGCGCCTTGTCGAGGTCCTGCGCGGAAACCCAGGAGCGGTCGAGCAGGATAGCCTCGAACGATTTGCGTGCGGTCGCCATCATCATCAACAACCCGGCGCAGTCGGCTTTGCGTTATTAACGGTCAACTCCAGGGCGAGACACCGACGACGATATAATACCTGAAACACGATTCCTGCATAATTAGATATGATGCCTCTGGTGGCGCGCAAGATTTCCTTCATTAGAAGAGTCTTGGCGAAAACGCCTAATAATGAGTGCCTCCGGTCGGCAGCCCCGTCAGGCCGCCGCCGCTCACGCCCATTCCGAAGCCGGAGCGCTCTTTTGAAGGCATCGTATGCTCTGCCTCCTGCCATGAGACGAGTTTGCCATTGACGAACTTCAAGTCCAAAAACGTGCCCTTATCGCCTTCCTTGGTCGAAGTGTAGAGCAAACCCGCCACCACGTCGTTGCTGTTCGGCTTATAAGGATAACTCCAAATTTCAGTCTCGTTGGCTTGATATTGCCTAATGGCGGGCTCGCCGAAGCGCTCGTGGATTTCGCTGGCCGATTCGCCGTCGTGAATCGAGTCGGCCATGTGTGAGGCTTTGATTCGCGTCCCTGCCTGGTAGGCGACGCCGCATCCGGCTGACGCGAACAGCATCGCGGCGGCGAGCACGAGCATCTGGCGCATTCGCGGACGCATCGGCGAAATTGTCTTTACACCTTGGGTGAATGTCAACGCGCCGGCGAACAATTGGCACGCACAGGTGGACCGCGATAGTGATTCATCTAGTAATCGCTGACGGAGGCTCGCATGGCCGACGCGCTAGTCGATTCAATCGCGCCGAAACTCGAGGGCCGCATCTCACAAATCGTGGCCGAAGAGAAACCGCCGGGCCTCGCCGTTGGTGTTGTCCACGATCAGGAGTTGGTTTGGCATCGGGGCTTCGGTCTCGCTGACTTAGCCAGCAACCGTCCGGTCGATAGAGATACCCTGTTCCTGGTCGCTTCGATCAGCAAGACCTTCACCGCGACGGCAATCATGCAGCTCCGTGACGAGGGAAAGCTGCGGCTCGACGATCCCCTTGTGAAGTTCATACCGGAGTTTCGAGCGGCTTCGAATCCATTCGGTCCGATCGAGGATGTAACGATTCTCCGCCTGCTGACGCATCGTTCTGGGCTGATTGGAGAAACGCCCACCGCGCACTGGACAACTACCAGGTTTCCGTCGCGCACCGAACTGATCGCGGCGATGCCTCAATACCGCATCTCGATCGAGCCCGACTCCGCCTTCAAGTATTCGAATCTTGGGTTTGCGCTGCTTGGTGAAGTGGTTGCACGGATCTCCGGCCGATCGTTCTCGGAATATGTGAGCAGCGAAATCCTGGAGCCGCTCGGGATGTGTGCGAGCACGTTCATACTGACGCCCGGCGCACGCGAGCGAATGGCCACCGGTTACCTTCCGCATCCCTACGAAGATGTCGCCGAGCTGGCCGAAGTGCCCGAGATACTCGGCAGCTACGACGCGGCCGCGGGACTGCGCACATCTGTTGCGGATCTCGCGAAGTGGATCGCTCTTCAATTTCGAACGTCATCGGCCAAGCGCGAAGACGAACAGATTTTAGCCGGCAAAACGCTCCACGAAATGCATCAGGTGAGGTGGGTCGAACCCGGATGGATTACTGGGTATGCGCTCACATGGTGGGCGACGCGCGTCGGCGAAAACATCTACCTGCATCACGCCGGCGCCGATCACGGCTTTCTGACGATGGTGGTTTTCAATCGACCAAATCGCATTGGATGTATTGCGCTCAGCAATTCGACTGGGCAAGCCGCACCGGGGCGAGTGGCGTTTGAAGCGCTTGAAATGTTAATGCGCGCCGCAACCGAAATTCCGAAAGCTCCTTCGTCTAAGATTGTCCCGACGCCTCCGCAGTACAAAAAGTATCTAGGCACCTACGTGCCGATGCATTTTGGCGGTGAAGTACGAATCGAATTTCGCAACGGTGAGTTGATTGTCGCGATAGCGCCAACGCTAACGATGCCCCAGCCTCCTCCGCCGTCGCCTCTCGAGCGAACTGATAAACCGAACGTTTTTGTCGCGACCAAGGGTCGCCCTGCAGGCGAAGAGGTAATTTTCGAGTGCTCGCCTGAGGGTTCTGTGATCGCATTTACGATGGGCGAGACGAAATACTTAAGACGCTAGAAAGTCGGCGGCCGCGGCGGGCGACTTCGCGGCTTGGTGTGCTATACAGCATCCATCGTCAAGGCTCGAAGGAGGCCGTGGATGGCCCGCAGACTGACCCTCGTGAAAGGCGCCTCCGAGCGCGGCGCGCTCGTCTACGGGATGCGGATGTTCGATGCGGGCGAGATCGCCGGTGTCGATGAGGCCCGCGTTACGCTCGCCGGCGGCGAGGGCGCGCGTGTCACGATGCATCTGATCGAAGGCACGCGGGCGCAGATCCGCCGCCAGCTCATGCAAAGTATCGACGCCTTCTTCGAGCTGCTCGACGAGAATCGATAGCCCAAGGAACCCAAGGAGAGACCGATGAAGCTGGAATTCGTCAAATACGAGAAGCGCAACCACATCGCCTACATCACCTTCAACCGGCCCGAGCGCATGAATGCGCTCCATCCGCCGTGCCACATCGAGATGGACGGCGTGTGGGATGATTTCATCGCCGACAAATCCATGTGGGTCGCGATCGTGACGGGCGCGGGCGAGAAGGCGTTCTCCGCCGGCAACGACCTGCGTTGGACCGCGGAAAATCGCGGCAAAGTAGATCAGATGCTCCGCGGCAAGGGTGGCTTCGCCGGAATAACTGCGCGCTTCGACATCTATAAGCCGATTATCGCGGCCGTGAACGGCTTCGCACTCGGGGGCGGGTTCGAGATCGCGCTCGCGTGCGATATCATCATAGCTGCGGAGCACGCGCGCTTCGGACTTCCGGAGCCGCGCGTAGGATTGGCGGCGGCCGCGGGAGGGGTGCATCGGCTGCCGCGTCATATTCCGCTCAAGATCGCGATGGGCATGATGCTGACGGGCAAGCACATCACAGCCGCTGAAGCTCACAAGTGGGGAATCGCCAACGAAATTGTGCCGCTGAAAGATCTGATGGCGACGGCGGAGAAGTGGGCCGCGGAAATCATGGAATGCTCTCCGTTAAGCGTTCAGGCGAGCAAAGAGGCGGCGCTCGACGGCCTCGGCATCCCGGTCAAGGACGCGATGGAGAAGCCGTACGAGATCCTGTCGAAGCTGTTCCGCTCCAAGGACGCGGTCGAAGGGCCGCTGGCATTTTCGGAGAAACGCAAGCCCAACTGGACGGGCGAGTAGTGTGGGAACCGACCTGGCACTGATCGGCGCGATGCTCCGCGAGTTGTTCGCGGCCTACGCGGTCGCGGCGTTTCCGCCGATCGGCACCGGATCGTTCTGGATAGTAGCGTGTCTCTACGGCGTGGTGTCGGTGCTTTTCGACGACGAGACGCCGCGCGGCGTGCCGGGAATCGACGTGATTTACCAGATGCGACCGGACTTCAACCGCGATAATCAGCAATAGCGGGCGCTTCGCAAAACCCAACAATTTTGAACACTTGACCGAGCCTGGCGAGTAGAGCCTTGCACGCAGCCCCAGCAATTGATTATCATTCTCATAATCGATGAGTCTCTAAAGGAACCGGTACCCAAACCATGTACGTCTGCATCTGCAACGCTATCAGTGACCGCCAGGCACGCTCGCATACCGATTCGGCTGGATGCTCCGTCACCGCCTTCTACCGCGCACTCGGCGTCAGGCCGAAGTGCGGCAAATGTGTACCCGTCGTCCGT
>JASHQJ010000408.1 GCA_030037595.1 Candidatus Binataceae bacterium | reverse complement strand
CCCAATTGGGCTGGCGAATTACGCGATCGCCGCATCGGACAACACAGTGGCGATCTTCTTTGTTACTGTTCCAACATCGACTTGGACAGAAATTCTTCTCAGTAGATATCGATTGCGCATATTTTGTTCGATCAAATATCGAGACATTTTCAACGACACTGCGTCGTACGCAGAACGATTCTGGCTGGAGTATAAAGCGGCTACCGTGGATCTGAAGGGTGAATCGACGCCAGCCCTCGTATGGTCCCATCGACCACGCCTGCCCAAGCCACCACGTACAAAAAAGAAGTAGAACGCCGGCCTGTCCAACCGAAAATAACAAAATAGGCAGCAGGTGTCGAGTTCTGGATAGTCCCCACTAGGTGGGCTATTTTGTTGGTATTGACACTCGCCGTTAGACGAGCTACTTTATGAGGCATGGTAGAACAACTCGGCGTATGCGCGGCATACCAGTGCACGAAAACCGGCAAACCACGGTCAATCGTTGATCAGAAGGATTCGTGGAGCTACCGGCTCTGCGATCATCATTTCGCGACCCTGTCACAGGAAGAAAAGATAAAGATCGCCAAAGAGACTGGCTGGAAGGCGTAGAGTCATGCAGACACTAGCGCAGTTTGAAGAACGGTTCTCGACTGAGGAATCGTGCAAGGACTACATCATCGCTAAGCGTTGGGCGGATGGCGTTCGTTGTCCCCGTTGCGGCGCGAACGAGCGAGTTTATGCGCTCAAGGCACGCCCGTATCACTGGGTTTGCAAGAACAAGGGATGCGGCGAGCGTACGGGCTATCGATTCAGCGTCCTAACCGGAACGATCTTTCAGGACACCAAAGTCGATCTGCGGATATGGTTCAAAATCGCCTATCTGATGCTCACCGCGAAGAAAGGCGTCTCATCGCTGCAAGTGCGCCGCGTATTGTTCGGTGAGAACTCAGGAACCGATTGGCGGACATGCTGGTACATCTGCCATCGCATCCGCTCTGCCATGCAAGGCGATGCGTTCCCGATCGGTGGCGGTCCCGTCGAAATGGACGAAACTTACATCGGCGGCAAGGACCGCAATCGCCACTGGTTGAAGAAGAGCGCGAACCGTCGCGCTGGTCGCGCTCCACGGACCGGACTTGAGAAACCAGGCGAGTCCGTTGGATACGGCAAGGTTGGCGTGATCGGAGCAATCGAGCGGAGAGGCAACGTGGTCGCTCGCGTTATCGGTGATATGGACGCGCGCACTCTCGGCTCATTTGCTCGCAAGGTAACTGAGGATCGGGTGTCGCTTGTGATGACCGATGAGAATCCGGCTTACTCGCACGCGTTCGGCCAGCATACCGTCCACAACACCGTGCATCACGGACGCGGCGAGTATGTGCGTGGATCGGTGCATACCAACAACATCGAGAACTTCTGGTCGCTCCTGAAACGTGGCGTAGTCGGGACATACCATCGCGTGAGCAAAGATTATCTGCCGCTCTACCTGAACGAATTTTCCTTCAGCCACAACAATCGCGAGAATCCAATCGAGGATGTTTTCGGCGCGTTGATTACGACGTGCGGTCGCTAGAAGAGTTCCGATTGCGAGCGTAAAATACTCGCGTGACGAAGAAGCGATCCAAGCCGAAAAAGCCGATCACCGAAAAGCAGCGCGCGAGCGACAACGAATTGCGCGAGCGGCTAAAGCACTTCGACATTAAGGTGCTGGATAAGTTTTTGGAAAAGGCTGTACGCCCTACGGGTTCCGATCGGGTAAAAAATCTTCGTCAAGGGTCTGGCTGAAAGTCCATTCGCACTTGTATGGAAACAAGCTGTCCCAACTGAATCTCGTTAGATTCATTTGGGTACCTGCCAATGCACGCGCATCTTGATACGCGGACTCAAATCCTTGCTCTTGGGCATAGTTGCGCAGATTCGTAGAATCCAAAAGCATCCGCGTTACTTTTTGGCGTTCTCGCACCAATGTTATTTTCCAGCTTCTCTCAGTCCGTCGCGTAGGTTGATATTTCCACTTTAAAAGATGTGCCAATATCTGTGCGAGACGGCTGACCACTTCTGCTCTGGCAAGATGGGCCATCTCTTCGAGTTCCTCAGCGAGGGCGTCCCAATCTACTAAATCGCTGCGCTGCGCGTGCAATACAGCTGCTTGTTCCAGAAGCCACGCTTGGAAATCTTGGTCGCGAGTGGTTTCCACTCTTGGCAATGAAAGAACGCCAGAGACGGTTGTCAAGACCACCTGCGAGTTGGCAAGGTCAAGATGCGCCTGTATCCACGTTGAATCGCTCAGAGATTCAACGAAGAGATTCACGGGCTTTTCACGGCGGGGAACGGCCGCCAATGGTCGGCTCGGAAGTGCGTTGAATTCTTCTTGTAGTTTCCGTGCGGCGTTCATAATCTCAATTCAATGGCTTACCGACCTTCTTGTGTGATCGGACCGTTGTCACATTCGTACCCAATTTTACAACGTAGACTGGATTTCCCTCGCCATCTAACGAGCCGTCCTCAAGCCGATAAATGACGACCGCAGGATTGGTGATTCGTATTACGCTGCCATCTTCGAGGGCATATTCGACTGGCGATTCTTGGCCACGGCTGACAATTTCAACCTCGGTGACGGGAGTTTCCCTACCGCCAAAATTCAGCGTTCGCTTTTGTTCAGGCATTGTTGTCTAAACGCGCGTTTACACGTTATCGCGCTGGCAGTCTATCGTCCAGTTCTCAGCGAAACCGCGACATTATGGCGATTCTTTTACTCGCGTAGCCAGCAGATCCAGCAAATCTTTAGCGCGACGGATTGCGTTCTCTGCATCGGACAGCCTGTACAGCGTCCGTGCGTGAGCAACGTTCTTCCGCCATATATCGTTGAACCATTCGATCTGGCTGGCAACGTCGGAATAGAACTTCAAGTCTGCTGATTTTTTAGCGCTGCGCTTGGCCTGCTGAAGAGCACCGATTTTCGCTTGAAGCTGGTCGCACACAATCGCCCATTCAGCGTATTCGATGGGCATTCCTTTCTTGCCAACCTTCTTGATGCCCAAATGTGAAGCGAGCACGCGCATGACTTGTTCAATCGCTCGCATCAAATAGAACACGCACGCGGTCGAGTTATCTTCGACGAAGATGTTGCGGCCCATGAGAGGTCCGATAGGGCGGACGGGAACGCCTTTTTCGCGCCTTCAAACGGATCGGTAGTAACCCACTTCTTGAAGCGTTCGTGAGATGGGAAAAATATGAAGCGCTCCTTAAGGTCGTCTTCGAAGGCTTCGCGGAGAACTCGAATATCGTGCTTTAGTTTCTCATCTCCATAAGTCTCAACCGTTACGGCGTTCAGCGATGCGACATAATCCATCAAACGCTTGAGTCGCTTTCCAGTGGAGTCTAGGTCAAGTTCTCGCGCCTGTTTCTCCAGACTCGCTAAATAGCCGCTGATAAGACTCAGGAGGGGTTCTTTCTGCGCGGGCTCCGCCGCTGCAATCAACGCAGGAGCGCTCAGCGTGAGCATTCCGATATTCGGCGAGGGTGATAGTGGAGCACGCGGCTCGACAAGGCGTTCCAAGGACTCTAGCAGCGAATAAATCTGCCGATAGAAATTGCCCGCCCGAAGAATGTGACTTCTAGCAGGCTGAACAAGTAGGCAGACTACTGGCAGGCGAACTGTCCTCGTTCTCGGCTCCATGCCGAAAACTGTAGCACTTATCTAGCTGGGTGTCCATTGCAACAAAATCGCCACTAGGTGTGGGATTATGTTGAACATGACACTGGTCGGAAGTTACGCTTGAACGTCCCCAACGGATGGGCCGCCAGCTACGCTGGTGTCCTTGGTGGCTGGATAGAGCCAGGCGGCCCTCACCTTAATCCCGGTATCGGCCGCGGGCGAGGCTATTTGAAAGGCGCGCACCTCGAGGTCATCCCGAGCGAAGGCTGCCGGAGTCGAGGGATCTCACGGTCCTCCATGCGCAGCCACAAGTGGCATTCAGGATCGTGGCGAACTTCCCGATCGCTGTCGGCGTTCGTTCGTTGGGCCCTGACCTTTCCCACTACATCAGCGGTACGTCCAGGAGTAGCTGCCTGCTACATATAGCCTTGCAAGTAACGGTAAGGCGCTAAATAATCCTTTCACCGCGAGTCACAGCGGCGCGCGGGATCAATGAACAAACAATCTCTTCAAGGGGCGGACACCATCAGCTGGAGGAATCCAAGAGGATTCTAAATTTCGGTTCAAAAACTGAACGACAGAAGTCCTGCACGAAGGGAGATGACCAATGAGGAGTAGGAAAGTACTCACCTGGTGCCGTTCCCTGGCACTAGGTGGTCTTCTTTCTTTGGCGCTAGGCGGCCAGGCGCAGGTGCAAGCAGCAGATCTTTGCCTCCCTCCAGTTCACCACACCTGGTTCGTCATGGTGCGTATACCGGCCACGGCGGCGGGGCCGACCAGCTTTAGCAGCTTGTTTCCCGGACTGACATTCCCGAATGGAGCGCAGTCGGGCGTCTACTATGTGGATCAGACTCAACACAAACTGGAACTCGTCTTCTATGGCCCGGACGGAGTTACACCGGCGTCCGCGGTATGGCGGGACTATACCGC
>JASHQJ010000407.1 GCA_030037595.1 Candidatus Binataceae bacterium | reverse complement strand
CCGAAGCCGAGGATCGCAAACAGAACGATAAAGACTGCCACCAGCACCACGGTCTGGCGGCGGTTGGTCGCTTCGAGCGCGCGGAAGTCGCTCGCTGCCATGAGGAATACCCGAAACGGCGCGTCAGGCGCGCGGCGCGCTCATGGAAAGATCAATCTTGGGCACGGCTTGCGCTTCGGGCTCGGCCTTGAAGTATTCGGCTGGTTTGAAGCCGAAGTTGTTCGCGATCAGGTTCGACGGGAAAGTCTGGATGCGCGTGTTCAGGTCGAGCACTACGTCATTGTAGGCCTGGCGGGCGAACGAAATCTGATTTTCGGTCGTGCTCAGCTCTTCCTGGAGCTTGAGCACGTTCTGATCGGACTTCAGCTGCGGATAATTTTCCATCACCGCGAGCAGCCTGCCGAGGCCCGCCGTGATCTGATTCTCGGCTGCGATACGCGATGCCTGATCGGGAGCGCTCACCGCCTTGGCGCGCGCCTCGACCACCTGCGTCAGAGTATCGCGTTCGAACTGCATGTAGCCCTTCACCGCTTCAACCAGGTTGGGGATCAAATCGTGGCGGCGCTTTAGCTGCACGTCGATCTGGCGCCACGATCCATCGACCTGGTTGCGGAGACTCACCAGCCGGTTGTAGGCGAAGATCGCCCAGGCAATTATCGCGACGATGATGACCAACAGCACAGTGCTCATGCGGATCTTCTCCTGCGCGCCGATTCTAGCTTCCGCACCGGAACGCCAAAATAGTCACTCAGGTTAAATTAGTATTTATCGAGGAGTGTGAATACCAAGGAGGGCGGGCTGCGCGCTTATGCGCGCAGCCCGTTCACTGCACTAGTTGATATTGACTTTGATCTTGACCGGCTTGCTCTCGGGCTTCTTCGGCACCGTCACCTCGAGGACGCCATCCTTGTAAACCGCGCTTATTCCTTCGTTGCTCGCGTCTTCGGGTAGCTCGAACCCGCGCCGGAACTGCCCGTAGGTGCGCTCCGCCAGGTGAATCGAAGCATCCTTCGCCCACTCGGGCCGTGGCCGCTCCGCCTGCACGATTAGGCGTCCGTCCTCAACATGCACGTCGGTCGAGTCAGCCTTGAGCCCCGGCATCTCAAAGTAAAAGTGATAGCCGTCGGCATTCTCGACGATGTCGGTCCGGGGATGCGTGGTGCGCTCCGACGGGCGGTCGAGCTCGTTCCAGAGCGCGTTGAAATGGTTGAACAGCGAGTTGTGTGGCGTTACACCGTTAGTCATCATCCGCACTTGCATTGTGTATCGATTTCCTCCTGCCTGAATAGTCAGACAAATAGCCAGATTTTTGCGGCTGCCATAGCCTGGATATTCATTTCAGCAAGCATCGCAACCACACATCTAAATTAAGTACGAACGTGTTCGCGTCAAGTGTGATGGGCGTCGCGAAGCGGCTACTTGACAAAATCCGAAGAATGGCTATTTGAAATTCGCTGGCTTACTGACGTTTTCAATCTCGCGCGCGAACCGCTTCGCCATCGCGGCGTCGCCGAGTGACTCCGCCAGGGCTTGCCCTTCCTTCAGCGTCTCAACCGCGCGCGCTATGTTGCCCTTGCCGATAAAGGTACCGGCCTTGCGGAAGATACGCGCATAGCGCTCACCTTTTTCGGCGGTATCCATGGACGAAACTCCTCAGCAACTGACTCGCGACACGATCCTAGGCGGCACGCTCACGCTTGACCAGCCAAAGAGCGGTTACCGCTTCGCGCTCGATTCGATCCTGCTCGCACGCTTTGCAAATGCACGTCGGCGTGATCGCGTGCTCGAGCTGGGCGCGGGATGCGGCGTCGTGGCGATCGCGATCGCGGCACTTTTCCATCCGCGCTCGCTCGTCGCAATCGAGATCCAGCCCGCGCTCGCGCGACTGGTTGAAAGCAACGCGGCACTGAACTCGGTGTCCGCCGTGCATGCGGTATGCGCCGATATCCGCGTGCGCAGGATCGCGAACGTCGCGCCTGCCAGTTTCGACCTCGTCGTCGCGAATCCTCCTTTTCACGCATCGGGCCGCGGCCGCCAAAGTCCAAACATGGGACGTCGTATCGCGCGCGGCGAGGAACAGGCCGCGCTCGAGGACTTCACCAAGGCGGCTTGGCGCTATGTAAAGAACGGTGGCCGCGTCGCGTTCGTATTCATCGCGAATCGCTCAGCCGAGTTGCTTGCCGTAATGCGCGCGCATCGGCTCGAGCCCAAGCGAATCCGCTTCGTTCATCCGCGCGTGGATTTGCCCGCGGCGAGCATCCTGGTCGAAGCGCGGGCGGGCGGCGGCACCGAGGTGAGAATCGAACCGCCGTTGGTAGTTTATGATCGCGTCGGCGTTTACAGCGCCCAAGCGCACGCAATCCTCGGCGCGCCCGCACAAATCAAGCCGTGAAAAAATCGATTGCCTGGCGAGCGATGAAATCCGGCTGCTCCATCGCCAGGAAGTGTCCAGCGTCGGGGACGGTGATGGCGCGGCCATTCTTGATCTCGCGCCCCACGCGGTCGGCGAGCGTGATTCCGAGCGAATCGCTCCGCGCGCCGAAGAGAACCATCGCCGGCGTGGGATTCTTAAGCAACATTCCGAGGCCGTCGAAATCGCGCGAAGTTTCGTAGATACGCGCCTCGGTCTCGGGCGTGCACTTGAGCTCGCGCCGCCCGTCCGCGGTCGGCCGCGTGCCATGCTCGCAATAGTCGCGCAACATGTCCTTGCGCCACGTGCTGTACGGCGGCTTGCGATCGAAGTTCTCGAACATCGCATCGACGCTGTCGAAGACACGCTTGCGCTTGAGCGTGCGCGCGCGAAATGGATCGCGCCATCCTAGCTCAGGCGCGGCCGGATGTTCGAAGATCACGGGCTCGATCAGCACGGCGCGCGAGATGAGATCGGGACGCACCGCGCCGAGCGCTCCGATAGACGTCGCGCCGGCGGAATGCCCGAAACCGCGCGCACCCTTGAGGCCCATCGCATCGATGAAGCCCTCGAGGTCGCGCATCGTGAGTTCCCAGTTGTACTCGCCGTCGGGCGAAGGACAGCTGTCGCCGTGACCGCGCTGGTCGAAGGAATAGACGCGGCCCGCTGCGCGAAGCTGCTCGGCGATCGCGCGATAAACCCAGCCAAGAAACCCGGTCGCGTGCAAGAGCACGATCGGCGCGCCCTCGCCGCCCCAATCCTGGACGTGAAGGCGCACGCCGTTGACTTCGATGAAACTGCTTTTCGGCGAATGCATGACGACGACTCGCCGAGGATCATAGGCGAGCCGCCGCGCGGATGAAACCGCCGCTATTCTTTGGCGGGTGCTGTGGGAGCCGCGATCCCGCTCCTCAGTTGCTCGAGCGTCATCGCGCGCAGGAATCCCATGCGAAGTGAGTTGATCTCCTCGAGCACGCGATGCACGCGTGGGTCACCGTCGGCGCGCGCGGCCGGCGGCACGACGTCCGCCAGCGCGTCGGCGAGCACGATCGAATCAGGCGCGTGGATGAGAAAGAGGCCGCTGTTGCCGCTGCGCGCGCTGGCTTCCGACTCGACCAC
>JASHQJ010000406.1 GCA_030037595.1 Candidatus Binataceae bacterium | reverse complement strand
AAACAAACCGACCTCCATCTCGCGCTTCAACCCGGCACTTCGCCGGTCGGCCAGGGTGACCTGATGGTCGCCGCAACCAAGGCCGACACGGTGATTGACAAGCTGACCCACGGCGAGCCGGTCTCGCAGGCGGATATCACCGAAGCGCTAATCGTGCCGCCGCCGTCGCTAACGCCCGAGCAACGCGCTGACTATATCGTGAAGCTGCGGGCTGCCTGCCAGCTCGATAACCGCGGATGGACGCATAACACGCGGTACTCCGTCGCGCCCCAGGAATACCTCGTACAATATACGATGTGTGAGCAGGCGGTGAGGGATCTGCGCACCGGGCAGGAGGTGTCGTACTATACCCTCCAGCAAGCGCTCCACGTTCCGCGAAATCCGTGACTTAAGCCATGATGCCGGCGGGAGAATCGTTGCTCATCGCAGCGGCCGCCGCCGGCATGATGATGACGCTCTCCGCCTGCGCGCCCGCGAGTTCATCGGAATCCGCGCAGCAACGGGGCACGTTGATCGAGGAGCTCCAGAGCTCGAAGCAAACCGACCTCAAGGATGCCCTCGAGCCTGATACGTCCCCCGTCGCGCAGGGCGACCTGATGGTTGCGGCCGATAAGGCCGACGACGCGATCTACAAGCTGACGCACGACCAGTACCTCTCGCAAAGCGAACTCCGCGAAGCGCTGACCGTGCCGCCGCGTTCGCTCACCGAAGAGCAGCGCCTCATGCTGATCCGGCAGCTTCAATCGTCGTGCTGGCTCGATAACCAGGGATGGTGGGACTACACGCGCGATCCGAATCCGGCGACCGACTTCATCGTGCAGGAGGACATGTGCGACCAGGCGATCCAGGAACTCCGTTCCGGCGAGGATGTTTCCTGGTGGACAATCCAGCAAGCACTGTACGTCCCACCCAACCCGTGAACCAGTGGATGAGCGAGTCCGACGGCGTGGTCAGAACGCGCCGAGATAGCCGAGACCCGCGATAAATACCGCGTAGGCCGCGCCGCCGATCATCAGCGTCGGCGTGCCGAGTTCCGAGTCGCGCAAATTGATGTACAGCAAGACCACCGACGCGAGCGCGATCCCGCCCGCCAGCAATTCTGCCGAACTCAGTACCCAAGGCGAGAAGGCCAGCCCCAGCGCGACTGGAATGCATGACTGAAACACCATCGCGCCCGTTATGTTCGCGAGCGCGAGGTGGTCCTTTTTCTGCCGAATCCAGATGACGGAGTTGTATTTTTCGGGCAGCTCGGTTGCGAGCGGGCTCAGGATAAGCGACAGCACGCCGGGATTCAGATGCGCATGCTGCGAGAAGATGATTACCTGATCGACGAACTGGGTCGCGCCGAACAGAATTAACCCGACGCCGCCGACGACCTGGAGGGTGGTCATCCATCCGCGCGGCTTATGCGCGTCGCCGCCGAGGACCGTTTCGAGGTACAGGCCGTGTTCGACGTCGGCGTCCGCGGCCCGCTTCAGCCGGAGCATCACGACCGAGTACGTCGAGTAGACCAGCAACAGCGCTATCGCGAGAATGTGCCGCGTGAGTGGACCGAAGTTGGCGTGCCCGGCGAGCACCAGCAGCAGGAAGACGGGAAAGAAAAACGAAAGGTCGCGACGGGCGTCTTCGCGCGCAACCCGAAGTGCAATCCGTCCGCGCCGGCTCTTGAACACCAGGCACGCCGTGCCCATTACGAAAAGCGCGACGGTCGAGAGCATCAGCGGCGCGCCGACGATCGCGCCGACCCCTACCGCCTGATGCGCAGCTCCATGACCGCTGAGCAGCGCCACGGCTGGGATGAACGTCTCCGGCAATGCGGTGCCGACGGCGGCCAGGAGGCTGCCGACCGCCGCCTCGGCTAGGCCCAGTCGATGCCCGGCCCATTCGACGCCGTTCGTAAAAAGTTCCGATCCTGAAAGGATAATCAGGAAGCTCGAGGCCAAAATCAGGGCGTGAACAAGCAAGAAACTCTCCACTGGCGGCTCGGCCGCTGGTGCGCGGTCGAGGATATGCGGCTTAAGCCTTTCTCGCCAGCCGACATAAAATCCGCGAATCCGAATCCAACCGATATGCAGCCAAACGTCAAAACCATGCGTATAATTAGAAAGTGAGCGCGGCGGCGTGCGCTTAACTGGAAATCGGTCCCGTTATCGTCGTGGAAGGTGCCTTGACTGGCAACCTAGCGACACGTATGTTGCAAAATTCGGCGTTCTCCGCTTGCCTTTGCAATTTCGTCTGTATAAATGGGGCCTACTCGATCTCCGGTCCGGAATTGTCCTGGTTTGACCGAGCTGTGGGCATAGATCGGGCATCGCGACCCGATCAGGACGGAAGAATAAACGAATGAAGCAGAAGTATGAAGGGAAAGACCTGCAAGGTCTGGTCGATCTCGGCCGCGAGCAAGGTTACCTCACATTCGATCAGGTAAACGATTACCTGCCGCAAGACGTGGCGTCGCCCACCGATCTGCGCGCGGCCCTCGACAGCTTCGAGGACCTCGATATCAAGGTGCTCGAGGAGGTGCCCGCCGAAGGCGCCGACACCGATATCGAAGTCGAAAGCAAGGAAGAGCCCGAGGAGGCACCCGAGCAGCCCGAGGCAGTCGGAGAATCCTCCGATCCGGTCCGCCTCTACCTGAAGGAGATGGGGAACTTCCAGCTCCTTTCCCGCGAGCAGGAAGTCGAGATCGCCAAGCGGATCGAAGCCGGCGAGAACGAGGTCGAAGAGGAAGTGCTCGGTTCGCCGATCACGCTTGATTTCGTGATCGATGTCGGCGAGCGCGTTGAAGCGGGTGAGGCTGACCTCCGCGATGTCTTCGAGGATGCGGCAGCGGAAGCCGAGAATGCGGACCCCGACGAAGAGCGAGGCCCCGAGGCCGATGAGCGCCAACTCAAAAAGCTCAGCCTCGCGACCAAGAAGCTGAAGGACCTCCACGGCAAGATCGAAGAGGTCGAAACCGAACTGCACGACAAACCCGGTCCGCGCCGCAAGCCCAAACTCGAGAAGACTCACATCCGGCTGAAGGAGCGTGTCAAGAAAGAGCTCCGCGGGATGGGCCTCTCGCGCCGCCTGATGGACGCCGTGATCGCGCAGATGCGCGGACTGCTCGGCCAGTATCGCGATTCGCAGTACATGATCGCGCGCTACGAGGAGGCTACGGGCCGCTCGCGGAACCAGCTCCTCAAGGAAGCGGGCGAGGCAGAAGATCGCCGCCACGTGCTCAAGATCAACGATTCGCGGGAAAACCTGCTCGATATCGCGGCACGTATCCGGCAATCGCAAAAGACGATGCGCGAGATCGAGAAGCGCGCCAAGGCGAGTGGCGATGACTACGCGCGCTCGCTCGAAACGATCGCGGCCGGCCAAGACAAGAGCCGCCGCGCCAAGAAAGAGTTGACCGAGGCTAACCTCCGACTCGTCGTGAGCCTTGCCAAGCGCTACACCAACCGCGGCCTCGGCTTCCTCGACCTGATCCAGGAAGGCAACATCGGCCTGATGCGCGCGGTGGACAAGTTCGAATATCAGCGCGGCTACAAGTTCTCGACCTACGCGACGTGGTGGATCAGGCAATCGATGTCGCGCGCGATCGCAGACCAGGGCCGCACCATCCGCATTCCGGTGCACATGGTCGAGACCATCAACAAGCTGCTCCGCGTCACGCGCCTGCTCGTGCAGCGCCTCGGCCGCGAACCCGGCCCCGAGGAAATCGCCGAGCAGATGGAGATGCCGCTCGACAAGGTGCAGAAGGTCCTCAAGATCGTCAAAGAGCCGATCTCGCTCGAAACGCCGATCGGCGACGAAGAGGAAAGCTCGCTCGGCGATTTCGTCGAGGACGAGCTCGCGCCTTCTCCGGTCGAGGCCGCGATCCAGGGCAACCTGGGCGAACAGACGCGCAAGGTGCTCGCGACGCTCACGCCGCGCGAGGAGCAAATCCTGCGTATGCGCTTCGGCATCGGCCAGAAGACCGACTACACGCTCGAAGAGGTCGGCAAGCAGTTCGCGGTTACGCGCGAACGTATCCGCCAGATCGAAGCCAAGGCGCTGCGCAAGCTGCGCCAGACGGGCCGCTCGCGCAACCTCGAGGGCTTCCAGGAACGCGAGTAGCTCGCGCTACTTTCACGACTGCATCGACGGCTCGCGGCATCCGCCCCGGGCCGTTTTCATTTCCAAGATAGCTGATAGATAGTTCTGCTGCGCGCCGTTGGAGGATCTCGTGAGGGGCGCAAGAGGTGACGGTGCTCGCATTCGCAAGCGTTTCATTTGCCCGCATTGGGTCGCATTCGCGCTGACAGTCCTAATTCTCCGTCTCGCTTCGGCGGCATCCTCCGCCAGCATCGCACCGCGGAACGAGTTCACCGATCGCGAGGTCGAGCGCGCCGTCTTCGCCGACCGCAAACTCTGACTGCTCACTGAGGCAGGTCAACTGTTCACAATCTGCGAAGGCGACACCACCGCCTCGCGCGTGAGCCTGCCGGAACCGACGCTCGATTTGTGCCTTCGCGATTCCAAGCCGGTCGTCATCACCTGCGCGCCCCCGAAAGCGGGTATCAACGCGAAATCGTCTCTCAGCGGGTACGTACCAATGATTGTGCCCCGTTAAGCGGCAATGCACCGGGTGTCAGTTCCTGCTTTGCTCAACCGCGCGAGCCGGTAGAATGCATTCCCATTATGCGGGCGCTGCCGATCCTCATCCCGATTCTCGCCTTCGGCCTCAGTATTTTCGGTCCGCCACGCAAGGACGTCCCCGACGACACCGACTGGTGGTCGTTGATTATGCCGCAGGGCTTGCTGCTCGCGACGACCAAGAGCGATAAGCCCTCGCTCGCCAACTTCACGATCACTGGTATCGACCTCGGCCCCGGCTCGTTCGACGACGTGATCCCGAAGCTCGGCATCTCGACCGTCGTGATGCGCGGCCAGACGCAAATGAGCCGCGAGCAGCTCTGCTATCGCTCCGCCGATGGCTCAACGCGCCTTATCTTCGAGCATGGCGAGCGTGGCGAGGCCTTCTATATGGTCGGCGCCGGCAAAGATTGGAGCGGCAGTGGATTCTGCAAAAAGTCACCGATCGTGACCGACGCGCTCGCGACGCAAAGCGGACTTCACCTCGGCCTCACGCCGGCTGAGATCACGAAGATTCTCGGCCACCCATCCGGAGAAAGCCCTGGCCGCCAGGAATGGCTCTGGTCGGGGCAGTTTCCCGTGACCGCCGACGAGCTCGCGCGGATCAAGCAGCGCAATCCGCATCTCGCGATCACTGACGCCGACGCCAAAAAACTCCAGCACGACCTCAAGGCCATCATCGAGGTTCGCTACACCAACAACCGCGCGAGTGAGATCGGCGCATGGTACCAGTTCGACGATTCGAGCCGTTTCGACAAATGAAAGTTATCAATTTCGTCCTCGCGTTAGCGCTCGCGGCGTTCGCATGCGGATGCAGCAGCGCGACCCAGGTAGCGCAGGACTTCGGTCCGCAGGAGGTTGACGCCTTCGACAACTCAGACTGGTTCTCACTGAGCGGCGTCGGCAATTCGTGGAAGCAGGACGGCAAGGCGCTATGGCAGCAGCCGTCGCCGCAAATCCTGAATATCGCGGGCATCACGCTCGGACCCGGCATGGAAAAAGACGCCGAGGCGAAGCTCGGCCGCGCGGTCTATGTCAACCGCCATAAGGGAGGCGGAATCCGCCAGCAGATTTGCTATCGCGCGGTGAAGGAACCGCCGACCGCGTACCTGGTTTTCGAGATCGGCCGCGCGAGCGACGCCTTCTACCTGATCTCGGGTGACGCGCCGCAGTGGGCCTATATCGGAGACTGCGTCAAGACTCCGGTGGTGACCAAGGCGCTCTCGACGCCGACCGGGCTGCATCTCGGGCTCACGCGTGCCGAGTTGATCGACCTGATGGGGCAGCCGTCCGCCTCGCATCCGAACAGCATGATGTGGAAGTACGAGGGCCAGAATCCGCCGGTGATCGTCCGCGCGGTTTTCTCCGGCGACGCGGCGATTATGGTTTCGGTATGGTACGAGGATCGCGGCTCCGGCGTATTAGGTGATTGATCTTAATAACCTCGCCCGCTTGGTTGCGGGACAAGGTCGATGCGGCGCGACGCGTGCATCCTTTTCTTCGCACGCGCCGCAAAGCTGAGGGTGCAACGGTGGGCAAATTGCGGCCAGCGTCGAGCGCAGCACCCTCACCACGTGCACGGTTTTCGCCCAAGGCGGCAGCCGCGGGCGAGGCCATCGAGCAGCGGCACGCTCATCTTGCTAAAGGGCCAAACGGTGCGGTTCCCATCCTGAAGGAGAGAACCGCACCGTCATCATGCGGCACGCCTGGATTTCAGTTAGCCACCTGCGCCAGGTCAGCTTGGAGCTGCTTCATATTGAAGCCGGGTGCGAATCCGGGCTTAGTGGCGGCCTGCGGCAGGATCGCATAGGCCTCATCGACGCACTCGTCCCACCAATCCCAGGTTCCTTGTTGAGTGCTGCCCCAGGTCAATACGGTCACCATTTTGGGATCATAGGCAACCGCAAACACTGCGTGACCATCGTTGGTTAGAGGTCCGGGCGTCCAAGGCTGCTTGTTGTTGAACTCCTGGACGCAGTTCTGCTGGACCTGAAAGCCGAGATACACGCCGCCGAAGAGCTGGATTGCCTGTTGAACGTGAACGTGGTCCTTCGGAGCAATCTTAATGTACGCGAGAATTTTTTGTCCGAACGCGCCCGTTTGGCGCCAGTAGTTGAGCACATCGAGCTCGTTCAGCCCGGTATCCGGACCACCAGTCAGGTGAAAATAGAGCTTTTCGACGGCAGCCTGATTTGGAATGTCCTTCTTGTCGATAAATGAATCGTAAATGGTCGTCGAGTGCGCGACTGCGGCGATCGTGCAATCTCCGAGCGTATCGTTTCCATCCATCGGAAACAGAAGCGCTGGATTGTTCTGGTGAAGGTCTTGATAGACTCGCGTCAAGGCGTTGAACGAAGTGGGAGGCGCGGGGAGATCAGACTTCACATAGGACTTGAAGCGAAGCGTGCGGTAGTCGGACTGTGGTGGATGTTTGCCAAACCGGAAGCTAGCCATGGTGCCCTCTCCGAACTTCGTTGGGGGAGGCGAAGCGAATCCGAAGATTCGCCGGGAGAGCCTTCGCCTCACGTTAGCTGGACCCCAGGTTGAGCAATACGTCTCACCTTGTCATCGTTAAGTCAAACATCATGAGTGTGAGCATAAACTTGTGCAAAGGCCGCCTAAGTCCTTTGCAGCAAATGACTCGGAGACAGCTATCCCGCTATTTTCCTCATAGCAGCGTCCGGAGGTTACGCCATGGCCGAGGCTGACAAGTGGTCACGATGGCTGGCCGAAACGCGCTTCGGCGGCGACCAGAAAACCGCCGAGGCGCAGATGCGGATGCTCACCGAAGTTCGCGATATGCTCCTTAAGAAGGCTGGCCTCGCAGAGGGTAAAGTCGTGCTCGACGTCGGCGCGGGCGAAGGGATGATGGGCTTCGGCGCGCTGGAGAAAGTCGGCGCGACCGGCCGCGTGATCTTCTCTGATATCTCGGATGCGCTGGTTGAATTCATGCGCAAGGCGGCCGAGCAGATGGGCGTGCAGGATCGATGCGCGTTCATCAAGGCGGGCGCCGAGGATCTGAGCGCGATCGAAAGCGAGTCAGTCGATCTCGTTACCACGCGCTCGGTACTGATCTACGTCGATGACAAGCCGCAAGCGTTCCGCGAATTCTATCGCGTGCTCAAGCCCGGAGGCCGCACGGCGCTGTTCGAGCCGATCGACGATAGGCGGATGACCGAATTCTCCTGGCAAAGGAAGATGTGGGCCGATCCTGATTCACCGGAGACTTTACCGATCAAGGGTTTGCTCGACCGATTGCGGGAATACTGGGAGAGCAGCAAGGTCAACGAAGCGATGACCAACTTCAACGAGCGCGATCTGGCACAGATGTCCGTTGACGCGGGATTCGCCGCTGTGCATACCGAACTTTTTTTGAACGCCTGGCCGATGCCGCCGATCAAATGGGAGACCATGATGAATTCGTCGGGCAACCCGCTGATCCCGACCACCGGCGAGGTGATGCGACAGATTTTCAACGCGGAGGAGCAGGCGCTGTTTGTAAAGCACCTCCGCCCAATCGTCGAACGCGGCGGCAGACTTTGGCCCTACCAGAGCTCATTCACGTGGGCATTCAAGGCGCCAATACCGGAGAAGCCGTTCGAGGACTGATCCCGCCGTCATCCGGAGCGAGAGCGGCGCGAGTGGAAGCGCTGTTCTGAGCGTAGCCGATGAGATCCCGGATCGATTTGGGTGGTGCGTTCACCGATGCTGATCGGTCTCACCCAATGGGATTCGTCAAGATTCTTCGACTGCGCGTCGCAGACTCGCTAGGCTCAGGATGACGGAAAAGTAAGCTCGCAGGCTCGATGCGCTTACGATACGAAGCTGCGAGCATTCTCGACGCCGTTATCTCCGTGGCAGGATCAGCCGCGAGGCGTAGCTGCGCTCGTGCATCACGGTTTGCATCGCGGGCCGTATCTCGGCGTCGGTGTAAAGCGGATGCCCCGTGTTCGGATTCCGATCGAAGCGCGGAAAATTCGATGAGCTGACCTCGAGCCGAATACGATGACCCTTCCTGAACACATTGGCCGTGGACCACATGTCGATCTCGAATCTCGCAGTCTCGCCCGGCTCCAGCATCTTCTCCGCGCTCTGCGATTCGCGATAGCGGGCGCGGAGGATTCCATCAGTCAAGTTAAGCGCGGTGCCGCACGGCGAGACATCGACCAGCTTCGCGGTGAAATCGGTGTCGGGCGCGGACGACGAGGCAAACAGCTCGAGTCTCACAGGGCCAACGACTTCGACATCCTCGGCGAGCGGCTCGGTCGAGTAGATAAGGACGTCGGCGCGATTCTCGACGCTCTGCTGGTCCCAGGCGCCGCCCTGCAGGGCTCCGGGATAACAGCATAGCCCGCCGCCCACGGTCGGAACGGGATCGGCGGGATTGTAGAGATAATGATCCGCGGGCTCGCTACCTGGCGACTCAGATGAAAGCGCGCCGTTGCCCGAAGCGGTGTTGGCGCGGCCGCGGCTATGGAGGTAATACGAGCGGAACTCGGTGCCGGCGGGAGGCCATTCCTTCTCGTCGCGCCATTGGTTGATTCCCATGACGAAGAGCCGGACCGGCGCGCCGTCGGCGGCGCTCTTGCCCTTCAGCCACTTGTCGAAGAAGCCGAGCTGCATGCCGTCAACGTCAACCGAGACCGGTCCCGAACGGAGGCCGAAGTCCACGGCGCCGACGAGATTCTGGAACGGCACGGCGTGGCTCCACGGCCCGACCATCAGGCGCTGCCCGCTCCGCGCCGCGTCGGTCGCGCCATGCGCGCGCATGCCGGCGTAGTTGCGGAGCGTGCCGCCCTGGAAGATGTCATACCATCCGCCGATATTCAGCGCGGGCACGGTGATCTTGTTGTGGCGCTTTTCGATCGAGAGCGCGCGCCAGTAGTCATCGAAGCCGGGATGCTTGAGCCAGTCGAAGAAGTAGGGCGCGCCCGTTTGGAACATCGGAAAATCAGCCAGCGGCAGATGATCCATCCACTCGCGCATCCGGTCGATCGAGCCGACTACCGTGCCGAGCTCACGCGCGATCGCGTCGTCGCCGCCGCGCTCGCGCATCAGGCGCGCGGGCGCGAGGGCCGCCATCGTCCAGCTAACGTTGAAGAAGAGCGCGAACGCGCCGCCCTGGTAGGTCCATCCGTCGTGGTAGTCGCTCGCTGTTATCGAAGGGACCATCGCCTTGAGGCTCGGCGGCGCCTGGGTCGCGGCGAGCCACTGCGTCGCGCCCATGTACGACGCGCCGTAGGTGCCGACGCTCCCGTTTGCCCACGGTTGTCGCGCGGCCCACTCGATTGTGTCGTAGCCGTCGGCGGCCTCGACGGTAAAGCAGTTCCACGTGCCGTCGGAGGCGAAGCGGCCGCGGCAATCCTGGATCAGCACGTTGTACCCGGCCTCGGCGGCGCGCGTCGCGTCGAGCGTCATCGCGAACACCATCGGCATCGCCTTGTTGTAGGGAGTGCGGTTCAGCAGCACGGGCAGCTTTTCGCTGGTGTCGGGGCGGAAGAGGTCGGCGCGCAGGACGCATCCGTCGCGCATCGGCACGGCGATATTTCTTTCGACGATAATTCGCGCCATCGCACTTGCTCCTTGCTCGTGAGGCCGAGGCTCAGGATCGGCTTGTAACGCGCCGCTCGCGGTTTCATCAAGCGCGCGAAAGCCGCGCGCCGTGTGCAGAACCTGTGGTACGATGCGGCGGTTTGAGGATGAAACCGCTGCGCATCTCATTATGCCTCGCCGCGATGCTCGCGATCGCGGTGTGGGCGATTGCCGGAGCTACTGGCAAGCTCAAGCTCGACGTGATGGGCGACGAGGGCGCGGGCGCTAAGAATCCCGCGCAGATTATCGCGGCCGGCAAGCAGGTTGGCGTGGTGATGCCGGGGGCGACGGTCGATCTGCCGCCCGGTGACTACACCGTGGTGCTGCCGATAATCGGCGGTCACATCACCCGGACGGGAGTCGCGATCGAGGCCGGCCGCACGCACACCCTCCTCATCGCTGATGTTGCCGTGCTGCAGGTGAGCGCCAAGGATCGCACTGGCAAGGACCCGGGATTCGGCGTGACCGTTACCGATACGAATCCACCGAACGGCAAGCTCGCGAGCTTCGTGACGGGAGACAAGCTGCTGTTCGCGCCTGCGCAGGTCGATGTCAAAGTTGACGCGCCACCGCAGGGCTACGACTGGCATGCGATAACGCTCCAGCCGGGTCATCGCGCGTTGCTCACGCTCGACGAGGTGGTGCCCGCGCAACTCGACGTTCAAACCGTGCTGCAGAAAATTCCATTCAACGATAAGACCCGCGTCGTGATCCTTCATGCCGGCACGCAGAAGCAGGTGGCGTCGAGCGATCCCGGCGATATCCATCGCTTCAAACTTGACCCGGGCGACTACGACGTTTATGTGGAGAACCGGTCGGGCAAGGGCAAACCGTACGTGACCGTTGACGGAGTTCATCTCGATTCAGGAGCCAAGGTGGAACGGACGGTCCCACTCGACTAGAGAGGTAACAGGATGGCATCGGAGAGGCAGCGCGAGATCAAACGCCGGCGAAAACGCCGCGAAAAACGAATCAAGGCCCGCATCCGGGAGGCGCGCAAGCAAAAGCGCAAGCGCGCCTGAGAGGAATCCGCGCCGCGCGCGGGTTGCGCCCGGAACCGGGGCACGGAGGTAAATGATGAGCTACGAGACGATTCTTTATGACGTCGGCGACGAGATCGCGACCATCACGCTGAATCGGCCGGCCAAGATGAACGCCTACACCTCGACGATGGGCGCCGAGATCTACGATTCGGTGGCGCGGGCGAACGCCGACGACGAGGTGCGCGTGATCGTGGTCACGGGCGCGGGCGAGCGCGCATTCTGCGCCGGCGCCGACATGTCCATGTTCAACGACAATATCAAGGCGCGCGAGGCGCATCGCGAGGAGCCGGGCCGGCGCGAGGTCGGCGGCTCGCTGCCCTACCTGATGCGCAACCTCACCAAGCCGACGATCGCGGCGATCAACGGCTATGCGCTCGGCGTAGGATGCACGATTCCGCTGCTGTTCGACGTGAGGATCGCGTCGGACAACGCAAAGATGGGTGTGATTTTCCCGCGCGTCGGCCTCATGAGCGAGCTTGGGTCGAGCTACCTGATGCCGCGGATGATCGGATTCGCGAAGACCGCCGAGATGATGCTGACCGGGCGGCAATACACGGCCGCTGAATGCCTGCAGATGGGCCTCGTGAGCCAGGTGGTACCGTTCGCGGAGCTGAAGCCGAAGACCCGGGAGCTCGCGGCCGACATGCTGCAATGCTCGCCATTTTCGCTGATGATGACGCGGCGGGCGCTGTACCAGGGCCTCGATGGGACGCTCGAGACGGCGATGCAGTTCGAGACATTCGCGCTCGAGAAGTGCTACACGAGCCCCGAGCATAAGGAATACGTGACGGCGTTCCTGGAGAAGAGGAAGCCGGATTTTCGGAAGCTCAAGAAGTAGGGATTGACCTGTCTTGACCGGATCTTGGCGACCGGCGATAATTCGACGATAGATTACTTAGTTAGTCGCCTTTATCATGTAATTATTTCCGGCGTGGCAGCTTGGCTGCGGGTCGGTGTCCGAGGTTTACGAACCAAAATCCAGAGAGGCAGGTTCAACAGCAATGGCACTTCATATCGGCAGCGTCGCGCCCGATTTCACCCAGGAATCGACTGAGGGCACGATCAACTTCCATCAGTGGATTGGCGACAAGTGGGCCATTCTCTTCTCGCATCCCAAGGACTTCACGCCCGTATGCACGACTGAGCTCGGCATGGTGGCGCGCCTCAAGCCCGAGTTCGAGCAGCGCGGCATCAAGCCGATCGGCGTGAGCGTTGACGACGTCAACTCGCACAAGAAGTGGATCGGCGACATCGAAGAGACTCAGAGCGTCAAGATGAACTTCCCGATCATCGGCGACGCCGACAAGAAGGTGTCGAAGCTCTATGACATGATTCATCCGGAGTGGAACGACACGCTGACGGTGCGCTCGGTCTTCGTGATCGACGGGAACAAGAAGATCCGGCTTATGATCACGTACCCCGCGAGCACCGGGCGCAACTTCCAGGAGATCCTGCGCGCCATCGATTCGCTCCAGCTCACCGATAACTACCAGGTTGCGACGCCGGCCGACTGGAAAAGGGGCGACGATTGCATCATCGTGCCGTCACTCCAGGATCCGAAGGTACTCAAGGAAAAGTTCCCCAAGGGCTACAAGGAACTGCGCCCGTACCTCAGAATCACGCCGTATCCCGGCAAGTAATCCTTAAACCAAAAACGAAAATGAAACCGGCCGAGCTCTATCAGCCTCGGCCGGTTTTCTTTTTCAGCGAACGCACCGCGATGCTACGTGCTATCTACTGAATCAGCAGCTCCGCGATCTGAACGCCGTTCAGCGCGGCGCCCTTGCGAAGCTGATCACCTACCACCCAGAAGTTAATCGCGTTGGGGGAACTGATATCGTCGCGAACGCGCCCGACGTAGCAATCGTCCTGACCCTCGACAAGTATCGGCATCGGATAACGGTTCTGCGCGGGATCGTCGAACAGCCTGAGCCCGGCAAAGTGGCTGAATGCCTCGCGCGCGCCTGCCGCGCCGACGGGTCGCTCGGTCTCAGCGTTGACGGAAATCGAGTGCGCGGTGAAGACCGGGACGCGCACCGTCGTGGGCGAGACCGAGAGGTTCGGCAAGTCGAGAATCTTCCGTACCTCGTTGACGAGCTTCATTTCTTCGCCCGTGTAACCGCCCTCGCCGAACTTGTCGATGTGCGGGATCACGTTGAACGCGATCTGATGCTGGAAGAACTTGACCACCGGTTTCTCGCCACGTGCCCATGCCATTGTCTGCTCGCGCAGCTCCGCGACGCCGTTGACGCCCGCGCCTGACACGGCCTGGAAGCTGGTCGCGATCACGCGCTTCAGCCCACCGGCGTCGTGCAGCGGCTTCAGCGGCATCACGGTCACGATCGTCGTGCAGTTCGGGCAAGCGACGATTCCCTTATGGCGCTTCGCGACCGTACCATTGATTTCAGGCACGACCAGCGGTACCTCGGGATCCATCCGAAAGGCGCTCGACTTGTCGATTACGATGGCGCCGGCTCCGACCGCATGCGGAGCGAACTCGCGTGATTGCGGTCCGCCTGCCGAGAAAAACGCGATATCGATTCCCTTGAAGCTGTCACGCGTGACTTCCTTGACTGGAATCGATTCGCCCTTGAACGTTACGGTCTTGCCGACCGAGCGCGCCGAGGCGAGGGGCGTCA
>JASHQJ010000405.1 GCA_030037595.1 Candidatus Binataceae bacterium | reverse complement strand
CGCGCATGGCCGTTCGGTCTTTGGCTGAACCAATCCATTGATAAGAATTTAACAGAATTTAACCGTTCATTGGGACGGTATTCCAGCACTCGGCCGGGCGAAAGAGGCCTCAATCGGCAGGAATCCGCGCCCACCGCACGTGTTGGGACTGCCTGCCTGGTTCCATTCGAACATCCAGACTTCTGCCAGCACCGCAGCCGCATCGGCGAGCCGACGCTCGATAACGACGTGCCGCTGCCGCATCAGGATTTCGCGGTATTGCTTGGGATTGCTCGAATGGCTGCGAGCGTAGCGATCCGCATCGATCACCGTCGGGACGAGGCTGTAGGACTGGCGCATCTCGCTGATAAGAGGATTCCGGACTTGATCGATGCGTCTCAGCGCAACATCGCTCTCAACTGGACGTGTGAGTGCGCGAGTTTCAGCGTCAACGGCATTCTCGATTCGTGCGTGAACGCCGCGGTCCGTAGGAGTGACTCCGTCGTAATGAATCGTCATATGGAGCGGCTGCGAGGCGTCGCCGATATAGTGCGAGAGATACCCGCACTCGCGCAGCACGGCTTCGCAGTCTCCGCGCGCCCAGTCGCGTTCCGATGTTTTGCAACTTGTTCGATCGTCCACGGTAGCGTGCCGGAGCGATCGAGCGTGCGATAACCGTATCTGCGCACCATCGCGGCGCGGTCGGGGATCAGGGCTGACCAGTCGGAATTGTAAACTTCGATATCGAGATAATAGCGGCGCGTTTCGGCAACGTAGCGTTCGCGGAGTTTCGTATCCAGATGTTTCGAGTACTGCTGAAGGCGATCGATGTTCGCCTCGAAGAACGTGCGCGGTATCGATTTCGGTGCGCCCCACCGCGACGCGAGTGACAGGCGATGAGTGCCGGAGTCCCACGCGAGACTGCGGCCGGGGACTACAGCCGCGACTGCAACGGCGATCGCCAGGGCGCCGGCGTTTCCCCCCCCCTCGGATGGCGCACGCGATACGGCTCAACCCTTGGCGCGGCGATGAGCTCGGGGCTCTGGTGCCTCCGGCGACTTGCGCGGCTTGTGCTCGCGCGGCGCGGAAGGCGCAGGCGCAAGCTGCGGCGGCGTTGGCGTCAGCGTACGTCGCGCCGGGGCGAGGTTCACGACCGCGTCGTGGAGCAGGTCGGCAATCTTGCGATAGGCACCCGTTCCTTCGCCGCCGTTCGCGACCTCACGCAGGTACGCGGCGCTGATCGATTTGCCGATCCGGACTTCCACCGGACCGCGCCGCGGCAGCAGGCTGCCTTTGCCAAGCACCTGGTGCGTACCGCGAATCAGGACCGGCACCACGTCGCATCCCGAGCGCAGGGCGAGGTATCCGGCGCCGCTCTTGAAATCCTGAATCCTCCCGTCGATGGAGCGCGTGCCCTCGGGGAACATCAACACCGAGCGTCCCGCGGCGAGTTCGTCGAGCGCGTCGTCCAGTGACTCGAGCTGTGCGCGCTCGCGATCGAACGGCATCATCATCGTGAAGTTCGACGCGAGAAATCTTCGCGTCGGCGTGTTGAAGAAATAGTCTTTGGCCGCGAGCACTTTCAGATCGCGTCCGAATGCGCCGAAAGCATGGCCCAGCAGGCCAAAATCAAGATGGCTCGAATGATTGGCGACCACCAGGAAATTACTGTTGGCGGGAATATTGCCACTGCCGAGGATCTTTGGCTTCAGCCACGAATCGAACGCGAGGCGCTCACTGCCACGGACTGCGAGCCGTCCGAGCCTTCTCAGCGGTCCCGGCAGTTTGATCGTGAACGGCTCGGCGAAGCGAGCGTACGAGGGCAGCCGCGTTCGAGCGTTCGCGGCAGGCTGCGTCACCAGAGTCTGCAGATCGGCGACAGTGCGCAGGTCCGAAATTTCCTCGGGTGCGATATCGCGGCCGGCATGCTCGCCTAGTTGCTCACCGAGTTCCGCCATCGCAAGTGAATCCAGGCCGAGGTCTTCCACCAGCCGTGTCGATGGAGTGATCGCTGTTGGATCGGAGGTTAGCTGTGCAAGCGCCTGCGCCAGCCACTGTTCGACTTCGGCGCTGGCAAGCGATTGCGCGGCGTCGCCGCGTGCCTCGAGCATCAGGCGCAGCAGGTTGGCAACCTCGGCGCGTTTGACCTTGCGCGTCCGTGTGCGCGGCAGGTCGGCGTCGGTGAAGCGAATGATGCGGATGCGCTTGTGCGGGCTGAGGCGCTCGCTGACCTGGTCGAAATGCGCGCGCAGCCGATCCTCAACCGTGCGTCGGCTCTCGCCGCGTGAATAGGCGGGCACGACCAGCGCCGCGACCTGCTCTCCCTGGCCGACCTTCAGCCCAACCACCGCGAGTTCCTTGACGTACTCGTTGTGGCCGTAAAGCTCTTCGAGTTCCTCGATGTAAATATTGTTGCCGCCGGAGTCGACGATAACTTCCTTGGCGCGACCGACAATGTAAAGCCTGCCGTCAGCGTCGAAGCGGCCAAGGTCGCCTGTATGCAACCATCCGTCGCGAAGTACCTCATCTGTGGCGGCCTGATTGCGATAGTAGCCGACCATTACGTTCGGCCCTTGTGCGACGATCTCACCGACCTCGGCGCCTTCCGGCAGCAGCTTGATATCGACACCGTTGAGAGGCTTGCCGACCGAACCGGCACACATCGACTCATCGGGCCGCGCAACCGAGAGCACAGGCGACGCCTCCGTAAGCCCGTAGCCCTCGAGCAGGCGCACGCCGATGTCGTTGAAGAAATCCGCGATTCGCCGCGGTAGAGCCGAGCCGCCGCTGACCGCCAGCTTAAGCCTCCCGCCGAGTGCACTATGCACCTGGCGGAAAATCAGCGAGCCGAGGTTCACGCCGTATTCGGCGTCCAGCGAGCTGTTCCACTTGCGAAACTGATTGAACGCGGCGTGGAAGAACGGACCGCGCTCCTCGACCTCGTCCATCGTTCGTCGATGAATCGCTTCCCAGAGAGCGGGCACGCCGATCAGCGCGGTCGGCCGGATATCGGCGAGTGTTCGCGAGAGTGTCTTGGCGTCAACCTCGAGCGGATAGGCGATTTGCGCGCCGCTCGCGATGGGCAGCAGCATGCCGCAGGTGCACTCGAACGTGTGATGCAGCGGCAGCAGCGACAGCACGATGTCATCGGAGTCGAGCGTGAAGACACGCGAAAGCATCGCAATTTCCGAAGCGAAGTTGCCGTGCGTAAGCATCACGCCCTTCGGCGCGCCCGTGGTGCCCGACGTAAACACGATCGACGCCAGCGACTTGCGTTCCGGCGCGGGCGCCGGTTTCACGTCACCCTTCATGATAAATGGGCGGCTTAGTTCGGCGAGATCGAACTCGACAATTTTCTTTTGCGATGATTTGAGCGTGCTGCCGATGCGTTGCTGCACCGTGCTCGACAGCAACGCCGCCGCGGGCTCCGCGATCTTGCAAATCGGCTGCAGCTCCTCGTTCGAAATCAGATGATCGAGCGGAACGGCGACGGCGCCGGCGCACAGAATCGCGAAGTAGGCGAGCACCCAGTCGGGTGAGTTCTCCGCGACGAGCAGCACGCGATCGCCGGGCTTGACGCCGCGCGTTGCGAGCAGAAGTGCCGCGCGATGTGTCTTGTCGGAGAGCTCGCGATATGTGACCGAGCTGGTTTCGCCCGACGGCCGCCGCGCCGTCATCGCAATCGCCGCGCCGTAGCGGTCGGCCGCGCGATCGAGCATCTCAACCAGGCTTCGGCGGCGCGGCAATCCCCGTGGACGGCCGCGCGTGTGCAAGTCGAGCTGCGGAAAGATGTGCTTGCGCAGCCCCGGCATGTGCACATTGATCCAGTAGTCGTGCCAGTCGATCTTCTCCGGATCGTATGGATGATGCTCGACGTCCTGCGGGCGAAGCTCGGAGTAGAGGGCGCGGATGTTGCGGCCGTGGAAGGTATAGATGAGTTCTTGGATGTACGGCCGATAGACCTCGACCAACTCGCGCGCGATATCGGTGTTGTCTTTGAATTTGTCGAGCGCCGCGTCGATTCTTTTGGCGGGCTGGTTTTCCTCGCCGAGAGCATCGCGGACGAACTCGCTCGCCTGCTTCAGGACCCGCGGCATCGTCTCGCTGCCGAAATCGTAGAGCGACTGCGAGACCACGACCGCTTCGATATGCGGCCCGATCCAGCTCATCGCACCGCCTTCGCGGCGCTGCTCGCGGCGCGTGCCGAGGCCGACCAACTCGACCAGCCGGCGCATCGGAAGCGGATTCCGGTCCGACGTGCAGAGTTGGTAGATGAGCTTCTGCCGTTTCAGCAGCAGCGCACCGAGAATTGGGATCATCGCGTGCGCCGCCATGTCCACCGGGATCACATCGAGCACCAGCTCGGCTTCGGCCGGGTAGAACCGGTAGCCGCGGCCGGCGAGATAGGTCAGCGGTGCGCTCGTGTTGACGCCCTGGTTCCAGCCGGGAAATGGATCGCGAATCGCGCTTTCGATAACCGCCGGTCGGACTACAGTAACGTCGAGTTCGTCGCGCGCGGCAACGACCAGCTGCTCCCCGAGGCTCTTCGTGTAGCTGTAGGTATTGGGCCATCCCCATTTGAGCGAGCGCTGTTTGCCGACCTCTTTCAGGCGCTCCCCAACCCATTCTTTGCGTCGATGCTCGAGGCCGGCCGTCGGGTCGTCATCGCCGGTGTCGTCGAGCAGGAACTCGGCGTGGCGGAGCTGATCGCGGGATTCGGCTTCGACACGCGCGACCGCCGCGTGCGCGTCGCGAATCTCGCGCTCGAGCTTGAAGGACCGCTTGCTGTTGGGGCACCAGTCAACGGGGATATCGTCTTCGTAGCGCTGGCCATCGGCCGCGCCTGCGACATAGCAGGTCGAGACGTGCAGCATCGCGGCGCGCGTGCGGCGGCAGAACGCGAGCACATTGGCGACGCCGGTCGCGTTGATCTCGAGCGCTTTTTCGAGCGACGCCTCGAAATTGACGAGGCCCGCGCTGTGCACCACTGCATCGAGCGATGTGGGCGCGAGCTCTGCGTCATCGTCCTCGACCAGGCCGGCGTTGGTGATGTCGCCCGGCAGCACGACGATCTTCTTTTCGATGAACTGATCGAACGCTGCGCCGAGATGATTGCGGAGCGGGCTCATCACGGGCGAATCGACGATCTCTCGGCGGAAACGGTTCAGGCTCGAGCGGCGGTCGCCGCGAATCAGCAGATAGACGCGCTCGACCTCCGGCTGCCATCGGAGAAGCAGCGCGAGAAAGACTTTGCCCAGGAATCCGGTCGCGCCCGTGATGAGGATGCGGCGGCCTTTGAAGACCTGCTCGAGCGGCGGCATCGCGGAGACTGAATGAACCGCGCCGATACGGCGTCCGTTGTTATTCGACATCGGCAATCACCAGCGGCGGCAAATGGAGGTAAGTTATCGTGGCCGAGCGGCCGAGCTCGGAGGTCGCCATCGCGATCGCTTCGTCAAGCGTGTCGGCGCTCTCCCATCCCATGCGCTCCGCGACTGCAGGCTCCTCGCATCCAGCCGCGATCACGCGCCCCAGATGCTGCCGCGCGGGCTCGCCCCAATTCCACATGTAGAAGGGATGCACGCCGTGATAGGCGTGGCCGTAGCGATACATGTGGATGTAGGTCGGGTTGCGCGCGAACTCTTGCTCGAAACGGCGCTCGAGCTCGGTCGCTTCGGTCGTCTCGGCGAGGCATCGATGGAAGAACTCGATGTAGCTCGGATGATGCTCGGGATGGAACTCGTCGCGCAGCGGATGGCAGATGATCATCGTGCCGCCTTCGCGCACCAGCGGTTTGTTCCGATACATGTTGAACAGGTAGCCCATGCCCGTGCACTGCACGAGGATTGGGTTCATGATCGAGTTGACGTTGTAGGGGCAGATGTAGGGCACGCCGACGATCAGGATGTCGGACTGGCCCTTGACCGGCACCGCGTACTGCTGAAAGACCTTGGCGAGCGTGCGCTGATGAACAGCCTCGGTCTCGCCCGCCCACACTCCTATCATCCCGAACGGTGACGCGTAGTTGTAAAGCACCTGCCGGCGCATCGCGGGCGTGAGATTGCGCATCGTGAACTGGAAGCCCTTGAGGCGCGTGCGATCCCAGTCGGTGAAGGTGTCTTCGTTCTTGTGCAGGAAATCGAGCATCGAGCCGTACATCCGCGTGTTGATCGCGGTCTCGATCTGAAAGACCTTGAGATTCTTCTGCACCAGCCGGCCCATCCGCTCCGACGATCGATGCAGCGCCGAGCGCGTCGGGTCCATGTACGAATGACTGTCGCGGAGCGTCGTCGCGTTGTGATGATGCTTGAGGCTCTGGTACGGCGAGAGCCCGATCGCGACCGACTTGTGCCCGCCGTCCATCGGCACGAGGTTGACGTTGAGGTAGATGACGAGATCGGACTCGGCCGCGCGCTTGCTGAGCCACACTTCTTCGCCGTGCTCGGTCTTGCCGAGCATCGCGAGTTCGGCGCGATTCTCGCCGTCGAAGTTGTATAGCCGATCCGGCCAATATTGCTTGAAGGCCTTCTCTCCCACCATGCGCCGAATCTCGGCCTCGGTCATGCGGCGATGCAGGGACGTGGCGATAATGAGATGGACGTCATCAACCCCGTAATCCGCCAGCGTCTGCAGCACCTGGTTCAGCAGGCGTTCGCGATTATCCGGCCGGCGCATCGGCGGCAGCGGCAGGCTGATATCGTCGATCGCGATCGTGACGCGCAGGTTGGGATTCAACTGAGCAAACAGTGGGTCCTGGTTCTCCGGATGGAGCAGGGCGTAGCGAATCGCGCGATCAGGATCGGCGAGCGGCTCGAGCGGCGGCGGCGGATAGATCACGCGCGTGCCGACCGGCAGCTTTTCGAATAGGAACTCCTCGCCATAGGGGATGATGCGGCGCTCGGAGCGCCGGTTGACGGTGACAATCAGGTCGCGGCGCGCGCCGACTTCGTGCCTGAGTTCGGCGGGTTTCAGTTCTTTGAGTTTGCTCTCAGGACGGGCCATCAGGATCTCCCATGTGCGGCCAGA
>JASHQJ010000404.1 GCA_030037595.1 Candidatus Binataceae bacterium | reverse complement strand
ACCGACAATCTTCGAAGAATTGGCCAGCCGCCGAAACGCGATCTGGGGTGCTCTGTTCGCACAATTGGCGGAGGTGGCGGACTCACTTGGTAAGATCAAACCGCCTCCGCTCTCATTCAGAATGGCCGATTTCGCCGCGTTTGGCTGGAGCCTGTTTGCTCCTACCGGAGAGGGAGGCGATTGGATCGAATTGCTCGGCAGACTCGAACGCACGCAAGCTGCCTTCGCTGCGCAAAACGACGGCCTGATCGAAGTCTTGCGGATTATTCTGCAAAAGGACGGCGGCGGTATCGGTCCGATCGCGACTGGCGAGTTGTTTAAACGTTGTCTGGGGATCGCGCAAAACCCGAACGTCTGGCCTTTCTCGAAACCGCGCAAGGGTTCGGGCGCAGGCTGACCGCGAGCCGCCGCACCATCGAGCTTGAGCTTAGATGCCGCCTGAGCGAGGAAACGGGGCATCGAGGCGAGCGCTCGATAACCATAACCCCGCATTCAGGAGACGCTGGAGCCAGTGGAGGCGATGATCCGCAAACTATTTTGCGATCCGGTGAAGAGGACGCACGTCAGTGAGCCTGCTGGATACGCTTCTGTGGCTACCTGATTTGAGAAGAGTTTCCCCGGTATCGTCTCCATCGCCTCCGCTCGAACCGCAAGCCAAACCGGTCAGCGACGACGAATGCCGTTGCTCGCAATGTCCCAGCCAGCTTGACCCGGAAGAATACCGTCTGAGCCGACTTTGCGTTTGCTGCTCGGCGCTTGCCCTTCTCGGCCGTCTCAAATGCTACACAGTGCCCGCCGGCCGGATGCTCGTGGCGCTCGGGCTCGCCAGGCGACTCGAAACGCTGAAATACGCCGCGCCCGACGAAATTCTAACGGCGCTCGAAGATTTTGAGCGACAACTAATCAGCATCGGCGGTGCGCCCGACTCTGAGCTGGCCGCCGCCGTCGTGACTGTCGAACGCAGCTTCCCGGGAACGCGGCTAATCGAGGTTCGCAAGCGCCGATGATCTTGGCCGCGCTCGCTGAAGGCTGCGTCAGGTTCAACAAGCTGGTACGGGAATTGGACGGTCGATTCATCCGGGAGTATGTAGTTGACGCAAAGCGGCGTAATAAACGGGCGTGAAGCCGAGGCTGACTCGAACGCGTCGGGTCCAAGTGGGGTTCGTTCTCTCTGAGGATGCACGGTGTGTGTCCTAACCGTCGCAGCGCTGCCGTTACACTGTCGACGTAGGATACGATGCCATTCGCCGCGGCATCCAGCGGCCCAGCTGGGGTGAGAAACGCTACCGTCAGAGGCCGCTCGCCCACCGCGCAGACAACACTCATTAACCTTGATCAGCATGACCATATCTTGGCGGTCAAAGACGAGTCAACACAGCCGGTAAGGCGGTTCGGGTCGGCTCATCTCTACGAGCGTTTCTCCTGCTTGCTGACCAAGGGGTTGCCCGCGTTGAATCAGCTGTCAATTCACGGGTCGCCTGCTAAAATTGCAGCAAATAGGAGAAAGTTGCGCAGCGCGTCAAATCTATCGCGGAAAGGCAAAGAATCGGTCCTGAGTTACTACGTGGCCGTAGGTTCAGCGGAACAATTGCCTATCATTGTGTCCTAGAGAACTCAGAGGTGAGCTCGGCCCGACAGCGCTTGGCCGCGGATATAGTCCAATTGCGAGTGTCGGGCTACGCCTCTCGTTCGCGTTGCAAGTTCGAATCCCAATCGCGCAGATCTTCGGCCGGTATCAACCCGGGAAATGATACAAAGCATCATCATTGCAAGCGCGGGACTCGTAGCTCTGATCCTGTGTATCCTACGAGGTCCGGAGGAGGCATTCCTTAACGTCTACTTGCCGGTAGTGTTGTTCCTGCCGGAGTACAGATGGGGGAGTTTGGGCCAATTTTCATTTGCTGATTTCGCAATTCTGCCGATCGCGGCGTTCCTTCTGCTTCGGCCGAAGCAAAAGTGGGAATGGAACTCAATCGACTTTCTGGTCATTGCTTATGTGGCGATAACGGTTGTTGCGGAGGGAATGAACAAGGGCTACAAATTCGGCAGCCAAAATTTGTTGCTGGAGGAGTTAGCCTCGATTCTTCTGCCCTATGTCCTAGCTAAGCATATGTTTCGGTACCCGCAATTTACCGTCGACGCCGCGAAGCGTATCGTCGTGCCGCTCGTTATTGTGGCCATCATTTCCGTTTACGAATTCAGGATGGGCACGAATCTGTTCTCCCAGTTCTTCGAGGGGGTTTTTCCTCCTATTAATGACACCGGCTTAATGCGTGCCGGCTTCATGAGGACTCAAGGACCCTACGGCCACGCGATCACACTGGGAATGATGATGGCGATTGGTTTTCGAGTAGCGCGATGGCTGGAGTGGAATGGCGTGTGGAGTGACCGGCTATCTTTTCTGCAGATCAGCAAGATTCGCTTCTGCGAACTCGGGATTGTAGCCGGAAGCGTCATGTCTCTTTCTGTAGGGCCATGGGTGGGAGCGGCGTGCGGCGCTGTGATCGTTTCAATTTGCCGTTCGCACAACCGCAAGCGCACCATTGTGTCCCTGATACTGTTGATGGCCCTGATTGGCCCGCCGACCTATCGTGCATTCAAGGCTTATGTCTCGGTGGATCGCTTGGCAGGCCATGGGCTTCAGGAGGACGCCGCTTACCGGAACGAGATGATACCGCTGTATATTCCGATAGTCGAAGAGCGCGCAACTTGGGGCTGGGGTCGCGCCGGCGGCGCCGAAGGAGGTGGTGGCGGGTTCCCAAAGCTCAACGGAATGTGGTCAATCGACAATGCCTACCTGCTCACCGCCCTTACGTTCGGAGTGTATGCATTGGGCGTGATGGTGGCATTATTCGTTTGGCCTCCGATACGGCTCGCTATCTTCAGTTTTCCCTTTTCTCGCAGCGATCCCAGGGCGTTGGCGGCCTTCAGCATGATCGGTATTTTCGCGCTGAACGTGGTTACGGACGCTACGGCGTCCGGGGGTGGGGCACCCTGGCTTTTATTTTTTATCATCGCCGGATGGAGTTCGGCTCTACTCAGTGCCTCTGCAACCGAAACCGTGGGCATCGATGCGGTAAAGTCCTGGCCGCAAACTCAGCTCGGCTTTCGCAGAGTCATGGTATGAAGATCGTCGGGTAACGCTTGAAACGGTGCCACAGAGATGGGACCTTTCAATCGACAGCTTCGAACTTGAGACTTGTTTGATTTCTTTGTGTTTGCTACGGGAATTTCTCAATTTGACGAGAAATGCGGATGAGGGGCTCAAATTCAGTACTCAGGAGACGGCGTTGAGCGAGCTGCGGGAACTGCGGCAGCTGCGCGAGGAGAACGGCAAGCTTAAACGGCTGGTGGCAGATCTGTCGCTGGACCGGCACATCCTGCAGGAGATCGTGCAAAAAAAGCTCTGAGGCCTCGCCAGCGGCGCGAGCTGGGGCGCTGGACCCAGGCGGTCTTCGCTCTGAGTCAGCGCCGCACGGCGGGGCTGATGAAGATCACGCGCAAGACTTTGGTCTACCACAGCCGGCGACCACCTCAGGACGCTTTGCGCCAACGGCTGCGCGAGCTGGCGGCGAGCCGGGTGCGCTTTGGCTATCGAAGGTTGACTGTGATCCTGAGAAGAGAGGGTTGGCGGGTGAATCCCAAGCGCATATATCGCCTCTGTCCTAACAGCCAGCTTTCCGCCATCTATGCTGCGGAGGGTAACCAGCTTGACTTAAATACAATTGTTCAGTGGAGGCCGGGCCGGCGTAGGCGGTTGGTCCGGTCTCGTAGAACGCCACGGTGTTGTTCGAGCCGATATATCCGTAATCGCTGTAGGTGCCGTTGTTGATACAGCCGGTTCCCGGTGGCCCGACATATGGAGGTACGCAGCTAAAGAACAACGCAGCATACGCTGCCGCTTGTGCTGCGTTAGTCCCGCTCTCTGAAGGCAACCCTCGCTGCTGTCGGAATAATAAGGTGCGTCGTCGGTTTCGTACTGGCTGGTATTGGGAATCGGATAACCGGCGGCAGAAGCCCCCTCGAGCTCGTGCGCAGTTTGATCGACGCCGGTCTAGAACATACGAACGGTCGCGACCGAAGGCCGTATCAGAGCTGAATCACTGGCCGAACAGAAGCTCCGCTGATCCGCGCGTCTTGAGAAACGAATTCGGGCTACGGTACGGAGGTCCTTTCTCAAGGCTTCCACTGTCAAAATTGTATTCCTCGTAGCCAAGCTCTTCTGCGAGCCGCACCGTTCGAGGATCGCTTCTATACGATTCTATGAGCAACATTGGCTTATACGTGCGCAGTGTCTGGACACCGCCTTTCAGAACGTTGTATTCGTGTCCCTGAACATCGATCTTGATGAACAATGGAGCCAGCTGCTCCGCATCCAGAGTGCTAGCCAGGCAGGTGACCTCGGCAATGGTCAGCTTCGCCGGATCGTAACCGAAGACTGTCTGCTCGCTTATCCATGAGGCTGCCTCCTTCCTGTCGAAAGACGCCAAGCCATCGTACACAAATCCCTTATAGGACGGTACGTACAATGTGAAGCTTCCTGCTGAATCGGACAAACCTCTGGCAAGGACACTTATGCGCACGACCTGTTTGTACCGTGCGCGAAGCTTCCGGGCGAGATTCGGATTCGCCTCGAACGACACTATACACGACGACGGCATGTAAATCGACATGGACTCAATGCTTTGACCGTGGTTGGCTCCTATGTCGACCAGGACTCTGTCTGAGCGCGGCTCGATATACCTTAGCGCCTTAAAGTCCCTTTCGTGCGGAATAGAAAGGGCCTTCCGCATTTTGTAGTAGAAGATCTCTTTCGCTTCCTTGAGGAACGGAAACTCGCTTTGGAGCGTCCGCAAGCCCTTCCTGATCGTCAAGTTCATCGGCCTTTCTCGCGAAGATTGCCTTCACTCGTCAGTCGATTCTGAAAAGTCCGCTCTTGGACTAGTCGCAGAACCGGCGCTATGGGGTCTCGCGCGGCGTAGAGATTTCATTGTAGTTCACGATGAAGCCTTCCCGGATTTCCACCACATCGACCAGCTCGGTCGGCACGGTGGCTCCAGTAATCCCGGAACGAACGTTGACCCTCCAATGCACTGTGGCCTTAGCGTCTTCGATTGTCATAGCTAGGATCGCGAAATCGGTGAGCTTAGTGTCCTCGCCCACTTACGTACTCAGTCTGGACCCACATTCAAAGTAAATTTTAACTCTATTCGCCTGTTTCGCCGCTAATACGTCCAGAAGCGGCGATGATCGATCGTCGAAGAGGAACTGACCAGCGCGGAGACCGAGATACAGGTCGGAATTAGTCCTCAGTTTGCGTCCCACGATATCGCGCGCGGTACCTCTCGGGACTAGCAGGTATTCTCCTGCTTCATTGACCAGAATCTCTTTGCCAGGAGCGAGTTCCATGAATCGAAATGGCAGCAGCCGATAGCCGGACGGCGACTCGCGTCAAAACGCAGCTGGTTCCTGGAACCGCCTTGGCATCAGGTCGATTCGCTCGCGATTGTAGATTCAATCGAAAGATAGAGCAGCCGATTTAGGAACTCGTGGATACCAGGTTCGGCGCTATCGGCCTCGCTCGAACTTGAGAACGCGAGTCGGATCTCTTTGGCGCTCATCTCGACGACCCGCACGTTCAATACCGTGCGATATTGATCAACGACCTCGGCGAGCCGAGCATCGTCGTAGATTTCCCGAATGAGTCGCACCTCGACCATGGCGCAGGTTCACTTCGCTGATTTCGTGACCTCCGGGTCCAGGCTCGACTTATGTAATTCGACGGGATCGCGATCGTCACCGACTGGTGGGTCGTCGAGGGCGTCGCTATCCGCGAATGCCTTCGCAACTATGAGTCCGCGAACGGTCGCGGTCTCTCGGTCGATTTCGACCCGAAGCTGATGGTCCAGAAGGGAGTTTTCAAACTCTCCGACGAGCGTCTCTAAATCGTCTTTATCCTCTTTCGCTCGGAGAATGACGGCGAGCTGCCGCTCATCATGGCGGTAAACGAATATGTGTACGATCGATCTGTAACCCAGCAGCAGGTCTTCAGGAGCGCGGTGCGATCGTAGATCGCGCCGTCGACCAGGAGGGTTATCTCATCATCTCCTCGGATGATCGGAAACACAGCATCCTCCTTCGAGGAGCCGTCTCGTTATTGATTCCCGCTCGAATCGTGCGACGCGTGTGATTCGTGCGACGCGTGTGGGCTACCGCTTCTCGTTGCGCCGCCAACCACCTGCCCCCATCGCGGGGCAACCAGGTAAGCCGCTCCTCGTCCGGAGCGTTATACTCCTTCCCGAGCTTCGTCTGCTTGTTGCGCATGTCGTCCTCCCGCGTCGCAAGCATGATCTCGAGCGCGGGCAGTATCTCGTGAATACGACACTTGCAGCCTGGCACCGTACACGGTCGGCGGATCATCTCCTGCACCGCACGAGTTACGTATGCCCTAGCGAGACTTGCGTTTGCTCGAGCGGAAAGATGTTCCGGAAAATCGAGAGAGGAGGCGTGGTCGGGAACCGGGCTGAACTGACCGTCATCCACCAACCTTCTCGGATTATCGAACCGTCGCGCTTCGACAGGGAGCGGGCGAGAGTTCCAACTAAAGACGCGATATGCGCCCATGATAATACGTTCAACGCCGCGTACCGAGAAGAACAAACGCTTTCTCTGACGCGCATAAATGCCGATAAGTGCGCACGCAGAAGTCAACATTCGGCAGCAAGTCCGACTGACCAGAGCGAGCATAGGCGCGGAGGGTCCGGGGCATCAGGCCGGTGATTTCTGACGTCTGTGCGACTGAAATCCAATTAGCCATTTATTGTTGGATACCCGCGATTGGACGCTGGCGCGCCGTCACTAGGCGATCGCGCGTAGCGCCGCTATCCGTTCACACCAACCCGTCTTCCCAAGCGGCGCTCGGGCCAGAATCAGAAGCGTAAATTGTGGAGGTTGTTTCGTAGCCTGAGTTTGCCATCCGGCCGCTCAGCTGCGAGCTTGGCGATGCCACGCTTCTCGGCCAGCACAGCCCGAGCCTTCACCAAATTGGGATATCCCAGGATCGCCCAGAACGCCGCTCTGAGCCGCCCTGCAGCTTGTGCGCGCATCTTGATCCCCTCTTCTCGCGTATAGCGGTGACCGAGAGCCATTACGGGATAAGTAGCATTCATTGGGGGGGTCTGTCGCGAGCCCCCGTTGGCGAAATCACAGCGTTGAAGGCGCCCAACGATTGAAGCTCGAATTATCGTTGCACGTATAGGCGGTTCGTCCTGGAATGCAGCGACCACGCTCTCGCATAGCCTTAACCAATTCGCGCGACACCGCGCTAGTCGTACCCCCGCGAGTCAGACCCGACAGCCAATTTGACAGCCACTAGCCTAGGCACTCGAGGACAACCTGACGCGCAGCGGACAAGAACTACACAAAATTCCACATCAGTTGCAGCCGAAGACATGGCTCTTTCGAACTAGGAATCCTGTGCTCTATCCATCTGAGCTAAGGGGGCGTGCCCTAAAATTAAAGGACTATCCATACTTAAGTTCAATCGCTCATTCTGGTTTGGACGCAAGTCTCGGCATTTCCATCGCGCAGTCTATTTGCAGCCAACGAGTTGGTTTGACGGAAAGTAGCGGAACGATACGCTCGCTGGCGGCAACCTGCCAATTACCCGCTGCCCTTGGGAAAAATCCATCGCGGCGCCAAAACCAGCGGATTACTATCTTGACGTTCTCACAGGCTCGCCGATCACGCAAACCAGCTGGTCAATCGATTCATTGAAATTTCGGATAAGGATCGCCAGCGGTCACTTATTGACCGGGACACGTAATCAGGGAGTTCAAGCGCCCGCGGCCCAGCGCCACTATTCAAAAAAAGAGCGGCCGCTGCAACTTGTTGTCGAGCTTTCACTGCGCGATCTGCCGATTCTCGATTGAGCGTGGAGAACGGAAATTCTTCGACGCGAGCGCAGCTGTCTGGCACGTCGATTGCTGCGATCGCGCCGCGGGAAAGCCCAAAGACTGGTGGTCGCTGGTTTTGAACCGCCGAGTGGTTCCCGTCCAAACCGTCGGCGCATAAATCTCAGGCTGACAGTGGCTGAGTTTTCAGTTCTTTCAAAGCCGGCATGACCTCTTTGGCAAAGAGGCGCATGCTCTTTTCCCCCTCTGCGAGCGGCATCGAACCGTACTTGAATATGAACATGATTTCGTCAGTGCCGAATGCCTTGGCAAGCTCGGTCGCTCGCTTAATCGTCTGCTCAGGCGTCCCCCATGGGTGGCTTTTGTAGAATCCCTCGCGGAACGGGGACGCATCCTTGCGCAATGCATTTTGTTGCGCGCCGTACGCCTCGTATCCCTTGATGCCCGCGAGATGCGTGCCGAGAAGCTCGTAGTGACGCAGCGCTGAATCGGCATACTCGACCATGTAACGATGCGCGCCTGCGTCAGCCGCGTCGTTACTCTCGGCCACATAAGTCCATAGCGCGAGCTTGGTGTGACTCGGCTGATGGCCCGCCTTCTGGCTCAGTTGCGCGTAGCGCCGCATGTTTGCGAGTGAGATGTCGAGGCTGGTCGTCGGGATAGTGAGAGGCCGCACACCATGCTTAGCGATTATCTCCACGGTCTGTTCGGTGCCGCCCGCGCACCAGAGATTTTTGCTCAAATCTTTCTCGGGCTGAGGCCTCAGATGCAGTCCGTGGACATGGTAGAACTCCCCATCGAAATCGCATTGTCCGGTCGCCAATAGTTGAGCGAGCACCTGCAGCGACTCATCGAACCGCCCGCGAGCCTCGTTCTGATCGATTCCCAGGCCACTATATTCGCGGCGTCCGAGTCCTCGGCCGACGCCGCAGATGACGTCTCGACTACCGCCAAGGAAGGCATCCAGCATGTTGACATCTTCAGCGACCCGCACCGGATTGTGCCACGGCAGAACGGTGACCATGGTGCCGAGATCAACGTGCCTTGTGATGCCGGCGATGTACGTCAGGTACTGCAGCGGATTGGTTACCATTGTATACGGCGTGAAATGATGCTCGATGGTCCATAGAGAATCGAAACCGCTCTCGTCGGCGATCCGAGCGATGTTGATTTCCTCTTTGAAGATCTCGCGATCCGAGCGCGCCGCGCGTGCGGGGACTGGCTTGCCTTGTTCCTCAGCCTCGTAGCGATCCCAGTCGTTGTAGTTCTGATTGAAAATCGTCGCTCCAACCCGCATGCGTTTCTCTCCTCGTGACCAGTCCCCCTGGCCTTTGTCCGGTTAACTTCGCGAGCTCGTTGCGCACCGCAATTCGCTGGCAGCGCTCGACCCGGCGATTCTTGATCCTCATGTCCTATTCGGGTCTTGAGCCGGCTCGCGAGGAACTCAGTTTTTTCTCATCTGTCTCTACAACCTGTAGGAATGCCCGCAGCATATCGATGGTCGTCACCACTCCGACGAGCTTGCCCTTGTCCACAACCGGCAGGCCGCCGATCTTGTGGCGCAGCATCAATCGGGTAGCCTGCTGAACGGTCGCGTCCGGGCTTACTGACACGACAGGCGCACTCATTACCGCGTCCACTTTGGTGGACGCAAGATAACCAGAATGCGCTCGCAGGTCGCGCTCGGTAAGCATTCCCACAAGTTGGCCGTCCTTCACCACCGGAAGGCGCCTGAACCCTGCCGCGTCCATCATTTCCTTAGCCTTCGCGAGCGTTTCGTCGGTGCGAATCGTTTCCGGATGCCGCGTCATGATGTGGATCATTTGCATAGCCTGAACCTCCACCTTTGGATCTACCGATGCCGGTCGACCGATCGTAGCTTCCAACGTTCTACGAGTCGGACCTCCGCTGAACGGAGCAAATCACATGCCAATATCGGAGGTCCTCAGCGGTTGAGGTGCAAGAGGAGGCCCGACTCGGCCATTCACCTAACCATAAGGCGCTGCGCAGAGGATGTCGACGATTCAGCGACCATTGGATGAATTCTCTCACGTTCCGCTCCTTCGTTCAGGCGCCGCAAAGGTTCCGTGTATCGTCTCGTCAAATGTGTTTCGAAAGGAGGCAGAATGGATGAATCGCTCGAGGCTCGCCATTGATGCGCTCCGGAAAAGCCTCTGCTGGACAGCTCACTGCCGAGTTGCAGAAAGCAAACCAAAGGTCTGGCGCACTGCGATCTATTTCACTCTGAAATGACGATGGACATTTCGAAGAACTAGCGCGCACGAACAGATCCTCACGCGCATGGGCATGGAGTTTGCGCCGTGTCATCGTGTATAGACTGCTAAATCGACTGAAGTTTCGAGCTCTGGTTCACTTCAGCAAGGCAGGACAGTGATAGCCGTATTGATGGTTATGTTGACGATCGTGTTCTTCGCGATTTTCGCGGGATTGGTGCTCTTTTCGGAGAGCGTCATTCAAAGACGCTGACTTACTGCAACGGCCATTGTCTGATCACTCCGGTGGCAAACTACGTACTCCTCCTATTGTTAATCGCATTAGTGATTTATCTGTTCTACGCGGTGATAAATCCCGAGAAGTTTTGATCGGAGGTCATCGTTTGCGCGCGACTCACCATGACGACATTTGAAGTCCTGATTGTCGTGTTTCTGATTTTAGTCGCGGGATTCTTCGCGATGGCGGAGTTCGCGATCGTCTCGTCACGCAGAGCCCGCCTCGAGAAGCTGGCTGCAAAAGGACGCACCGGAGCGGCTGTCGCGATCGAGCTAGCTGGCCACCCCGTTCGATTCCTTTCCGCTATACAGGTGGGCACCACGCTAAGCACGATCAT
>JASHQJ010000403.1 GCA_030037595.1 Candidatus Binataceae bacterium | reverse complement strand
CTCGGATTTGGAGTCCGATGCTCTGCCAATTAGAGCTACTGACCCTCGAATCGCCCGGCCTCGGGGCGCCCTGGACGCCCGCCCTGCCCTAAATCTTGCTCTCGCGATGCACCGTGTGGGTGCGGCAGCTCGGACAGAACTTCTTGATTGAAAACTTGTCCGTCTGTTTCTTCTTGTTCTTGGTGGTGGTGTAGTTGCGCCGTTTGCATCCGTCGCACGAAAGCCCGATTAAATCTCTCATCCCAAACGCCCCGTTGATTCAAACCACGCCCCGCCTGGTGGCGCCGCGCGAAAATTTTTGAAAGCCCACGACGGGAATCGAACCCGTGACCTCTTCCTTACCAAGGAAGTGCTCTACCGACTGAGCTACATGGGCCGCGTTTTTCCTGGCCTCTCTCGATTCGATCCTCGCCTCGTCGAGCGCCGGCTTGAGATGGAGCGGGAAACGGGACTCGAACCCGCGACCCCGAGCTTGGAAGGCTCGCGCTCTACCAACTGAGCTATTCCCGCTCTCCCGGTCAATTGACTTGGTGGAGAGGGGAGGATTCGAACCTCCGAAGGCATAAGCCGGCAGATTTACAGTCTGCTCCCTTTGGCCGCTCGGGAACCTCTCCGCAAGGTTCAGTTTATTGCCGAGCAAAGCCGATGGCGAGAATTGAACTCGCAACCTACTGATTACAAGTCAGTTGCTCTACCATTGAGCTACATCGGCAAGCGACTTAAAGGGAGAAACGTACCGACAACAATACCAGACTGTCAAGCATCGAGCTACTCAGGGCATGGTTCTTGCCTGCCTTCGACTCGCTTTCGCTCCCCACCATTCCCTGCGCCAGCCCTATCCGCCATGCCCACCGCCCAAGATCCCGCCGAGCCATCCCACGATCCGTGAGAGCCGCTCCGGGAACGCCGCGCCGAGCAGGACCAGCACCGGCACCAGAGCATGGGTCGCGAGTTGAGTAACAAAGGTCGAGTTCCAGTTGGTTGAGCCCGGCGTTGTCCCCGAGAGCAGGCTCACCACCCGGTCTCGATTTATCGACACGAACATCCAGGTCGTCGAGGCCACCGCTATCACGACCATCCCCCACGAGAACCAGAGCAAGTCATCCGACGCCGGAAAAGGATACGAGCTCGCCGCCAGCAGCATCAACAGTACGCCCGCCGTGGAAGCCACCGCCAGCGTTCTGAGCTGCGGCATCACGCGACGCAGCAGGTCGGCGACGCGGCTTGCGACGTAAGCCTCGCCTAGCTCGAGTAGCGGCGGATGCGTGATCTGATCGTCCCCCTCCGACGCCATCGCACGGCCGAGGAGCCGCCACGCGGGCTCGAAGATGTACGCGACGATGCCGCTCACCGGTCCGAGCTTCTCCTCGATCTGGCGCTCGATCCGGACTCGTTCCGCCCAGAGCCCCTTGGCGGCAAAGTCCAGGGCGCCTTCGAGAGTGGTCTCGGTCGCGGAAATCGCGCCGACGAGCGCCTCACGCCGTTCTTCCAGACGCTTCGGCACGGTGAAGTTTTTGTCTTTATCGCCGATCTGGTAGTCCGCGATTCGCCGCGCGAGCGCGAGCCCGGCCTCGACCGCCGTCATGTTCGGAAGCGCCGAAGTCAAGTCCATTCTCGACTCCTTCTCTCCCGGCATGTCCTCGTGGATCGTCGCGTAACCGTCGCGGCTCGGATGCCAGTACATCCGATGCATCAACCTTCGCGTCGCGAGCCACACGGTGACGAGACGGAAGATCGCGGTCGCGATAAGGAGGTACGCGAAGGTCGAAGGAATCAGATAAAGAATTTCGAAGATGCGGCCGTCGATCGGCGGCTGCTGCCACGATCGGATGACGAAGAAATAGACGGCGAAGGTCGCCGCCACTGCAATCCACCATCGCCATGACCACGTGAGATCACCTTCGGACGCGTCGCGCACCGCGCGCTCGATCTCGGCGACGCCCTCGAACGACGGCGTGTCAAACGCGAGAAACGGCGTCCGTATCTGATGGGTCTCCATCAGGACGCGTCGTCGAATCGCGGCGAACATCAGTACGAGCGCCGCCGCCGAAGCGAACAGCACCGGCGTGATCGGCGAGACGCCGTCGTCGAGATGCGTCGCGCGTAGCACGCGCATCGCGGCCACCCTCACGGTCCAGTTCGGGTCCACAGAGGTGATGGTCGCGGTGGCGGGAAATGTCGCGGGCCATCCGCCGGGCATAAGCGCGAAGAGGAAAAAGGCGATCACCACGACGAGCGCGATCACGGCGGCCTGGAGTTGATAGAATCGGCGCGCGCCGCGGTGTTCCTCGAACACCGAGTCGCCGAAATACTGCGCGATTGGCGCTGGGACCGAATGCGGCCGCGTGCGCGCAAGACGCATCATGATCATGAACGCGGCCGCCAGGATTATCAGCGCGCCGCCGAGGAAGCTTGCCGCACGCGTCGGCCATTGATGCGCCGGCGTGTTCTCAGGGTAATCGGGCGCGGCACTTAACGTGTAGTTATCAGGATCGTCAACGCTCAGCGTCGCGACGGGCCAAACTCCCCCGCGTCCCACCACGCTGAGCCAGAGCGGCGGCTTATTACTTTCCGGCGTCTCGCCTGCCGAATCGAACGGCAACGCATACTCGACCATCTTGTCGGGCTTGTTGAGGAGCGCCTCGAAGGCATTGAATGCGCCCTCGGCCGTGTCCGTCGGGAACTGTGTCGGCAGGTACTGGCCATATGGCGAGGTCCACGGCTGGTTTTGAACAAAGAGCGGATAGCTCGACGCCACGAGCATCCCGCGCAAGTTCGGATTCACATCGTTGTGCTCATAGAGCACGTTGTGATTGAGCGAGATGATGGTCGCGTTGGGATTGACCTGGCGCAGCTCGCCCACGATGTAAACGGTATCGTCAACATCGGTCGCGGCCAGCACCACGTACTGGATGTGCTGGCCAGCAATCACCTTCAGGATGTTGTCGAGCTCGAGCTGCATCGTGCTCAAATCCGATTGCGAAAAG
>JASHQJ010000402.1 GCA_030037595.1 Candidatus Binataceae bacterium | reverse complement strand
CTATCAGCCATCAGACATCAAGTATGTAATCGTATCGCATAGCCATTTCGATCACGTCGGCGGGCTCACCTACTTTCCCAAGGCAAAGTTTATCATCGGAACCAACGAACTGCGGTACGCCTACTGGCCCAATCCTGACCGCCGCTGGGTATTCGTACTCGAGGACTATCTGCCGACGCGCGGCTATGGCTGGCCGGTAACTTGGATGCGACCTTTGATCTGTTTGGCGATAGCAGTCTGCAGTTCCTTCTCACTCCCGGTCACCCCTGGCGAATGCTCGCTGATGGTAAGGCTTTCTAATCGCAACATCCTTTTGACCGGCGACACCGTGCATTTGCGCGAAGCTATTGACCGGGAAGCGACGATGCCGCTGGGCACCGACCCGAATCAATCAACGCATTCGATTCGCCGCCTCAGAGTCATACGCGAGATGTATGACGCAACTTTGTGGATCACTCACGATCCGGAGGACTGATCGGAAATTCCTCATACAATCGAGTAGTACGATGCCGATATACGAATGGCGCTGTGATTGCGGTTACGAATTTCAGTAAGTGATTTCGTGGCGCGAGGCCGATCGCGGAAGAACACGCTCGCGATGCGGCTCGCCGGCTATGAGGATACCGTCGACTTTTTCAATTGGTGGCTCGACTCTGACTCCGCAGATGAAGGTGAAGAAACCCGAGATACCCCAGGCGCCGAGCTACGCACGCTTCTGCGGCATGGACGATTAGTCGGCTGCACGCATGTCCGCATACAAGACGGGCCGCGGCGCGCAATTCGACGACTACCATGCGGCGGTCGCAGAGAAGAAAGAGCATGACAAGTGATCGATATTCAGCTTCGCCTCATTCGCTGTTATCGCGGACTTCGCGTCCCTTAGGGCAAGGTCACGAGAGCGAGCGAGTATCTCGAGTTGAGCGTAGACAGCCACGAAGTGAGGATCACAATGTCCGCGCCCGGTCCCCAGCCCACTCTTACTCGAGGCTGACCGTCGCGTTGGTATCGACCTGTGCTCGCCTGAGAAAGAAGGCCCAAGGGCATAGCAGAACCAACATAATGGCGGTCACCCGGTATACGTCGTTGTACGCAAATAGCCAGGCCTGCGATCTAAGGATGCCCGTGTAGTGCGCGGGCGATGACAGCGTCGCCAGGATTCGTCCCTCATGGCGTCGATGGCCTGCGCTAAGCAAATTGGTCGCAGCCGCGATTCCGGCCGCCGCGCCGGTGTTAATCATCATCGAGAACAGGCTCGATGCGAAACCGATCCGCTCGCGATTGATCTGCCCGACGCCGAGCGCCGTGACGATCGGAAAAATCGCGCCGAGGCCGATCCCAAACAGGAATATCGGAAGTAGCACCTCGGCTTCGTGCGTTTGTATCGTCCATTGCGACATCCGATAGGCCTGATACGCGCCGACCAGAAATCCCGCACACACGATCGGACGCATATCGAACTGGCGGCGCGACAGCTGGCCGACTACAAACAGCGCGAGAACCACGCCGAGTCCGCGCGGTGCAACTGCGAGGCCCGCGCTCCACGCGTCGTAATGCAGGACGTTTTCGAGGAACAAAGGATTGAGCAGGTTGATGGTCCACAGCGCGAGGCCTTGAAGCGAGAGCAGCACGACCGCGATCGAAAAGCCAAGGATGCCGAACAGGTGCAGATCGATAATCGGTTCCGGATGGCGCAACTCATGAAAAATCAGTGCGAGCGCGGAGAGGATCGAGATCGCGGCGGCGTACCTGACCCACGGCGCCGCGAACCAACCGTCATTCCCGCCCCGTCCGAGCAAGATTTGGAAGGTCGTGAGTGCGGCCACAATCAGAATGATGCCGAGGTAATCCACCCGGCGGCTGCGCTGTTCGCGCAGATAAAATGGGTCGTGTACGTAGCTGTACACCATTAGTGCCGCGAACAAACCGATGGGAACGTTGATGTAGAAAATCCATCGCCAGCTCCAGGTCTCAGTTATCCATCCGCCAAGCGTCGGACCGATGACTGGCGCGGCCATCATCCCGATGCCGAAGGTCGTCATCGCAAGCGTATGCTCTTCGACCGGGAAGGTCTCGAGCAAGATCGCCTGAGAAAGCGGCATCATCGCGGCGCCCGCCAGACCCTGCATTACCCGGAACACCACGATCGCTCCGATGCTTCGTGCGATGCCGCACAGCGCCGAAGCTGCGACGAAGGTCACGACCGAGATCAGCAGGTAACGCCGCCGACCAATCCGCACCGCCAGCCATCCGCTCATCGGAATCATCACGCTGACCGCGGCTAGATAGCTGGTGACGACCCAACTGATCCGCTCGACGCCGACGCTGAAGCTGCGCTGCATATAGGGCAGCGCCACATTCACAATTGAGCCGTCGAGCAGCGTGAGGATCGCGCCGAGCAACACCGCGCCGGCCACCAGCCATTTGTGCGGCTGACGATGCCCGGTTGGCTCGCTAAGGGTGGTTTCGGTCGCGACTGGGAAGGAAGATTCCGCTTCCATAACTCCGGCGACCATCATGCTCGCGGAGCGGAAGCGTCACAATAAGCTGGCGCCGACTGCCGATTAGGGGGCGCGCGCTGTTCTTCATCCGATGGTCTTGTCGCGCACCAGCGTGCCGTTCTCGTACAACTCGCGGATTCGCTCGCCGCTAAGCCCTAGGTAATCGCGCAGGACTCGCTCATTGTCCTCACCCAGGCGCGCCGAACGCAGATCGGCGCGATCCGGCCAAGCCGAAAATTTGACCGGCACCCCTGGAGTCGCCACTCGACCGAGAATCGGATCATCGACCCAACGCACAGTCTTGCGCTCGTTCAGATGAGGATGCGCCATCGCCTCGTTGAGGGTGAGAACGGGAGCGCATGGGACCCGTTCCTTGTCCATTGCGGCGATCGCATCCTCGCGGGTGGGAAAGGTCGCCAGCCATTCCTCGATTATCGCCTGGAGCTCGAAGCGGTTCTTTTGCCGCTCCCGTGCGCGCTGGAAGCGGGGGTCGTTGATGAGCTCGGGTTTTCCCATCGCGCGCGCCATCTGCGGCCACTGATGCGCCGATATCAGAATCATGATGTATTGGTCGTCCCGATAGCGGAAATTACCCGCCGGCCCGGGTCCGTCGGATTGCGAGCCGAAGCGCTTGGGCCGCACCCGATCGCCAGCCAGTGCGATCTTCGGCACGTTGAGCTCGTGCATATGGAAATAGGTGTCAGTCAACGAGGCATCGAGGTACTGCCCTTCTCCCGTGCGCTCGCGATGCAGCAAGGCGGCGAACACCGCCATTGCGGCAGCGACGCCGGTCGAGACGTCGCCGATCGCCATTCCGATCATGATCGGTGCACGATCCGGTTCGCCGAGGTTATCGGTGACTCCTGCGTAGGCCTGTCCGATAGTGTCGTAGCCCGCCTTGCTGGATAGCGGGCCAGTCTGGCCCGCCATCGAGATCGAACACATAATGATCTTCGGATTGACCTTCTTCACTTCCTCGTAAGAAAAGCCCATCCGCCCGATCACGCCCGGCGCAAAATTTTCTACTAGCACGTCGAACTTCGGAATCATCGACATGACCAGCTCGCGTGCTTCTGGCTGCTTCATGTCGATCGCGAAACTGAGCTTGCTGTGATCGTGTTGCATGTAATAGGTGCTGTGGCTGCTGGACTTGTCGTTGCGCGGCTTGAAACCCGCGTCACGGATGCGATCGCCGCCAGGCGCTAACTCCAGCTTGACGACTTCCGCGCCGAGTTCGGCCATCAGGCGCGTGCAAGTCGGTCCTGCCACAAACTGGGTAAAATCGAGAACACGATAACCCTCGAGCATCCTTGGCGCATTTGCCATGGCAATCGAATCCCTCCGAGGTCTGTTTGCGGTCACGCGACCATCGTCATCATTGCGCGACCGCATAAAGGTTCTGCGATGGCTATCACATAGTCTGATTGTCCGACAAATGGCCGACAGTTGCCCTCAATGTAGGGTCGCGGCCGTTGTCTGCCGACGCCGCTAAATGGCCCTAGCCCTCGAACGAGGCCAATCTCCGCATGATCGAATCGCCGGTCTCGTCCGTCGGAAATGACATCTCAAACCGCAGCTCTTGTGCGGCGTAGTTCAAATGCGATCGCAAGTGGATCACCGTCAGGTATCAGGCCCGATGCGCGAATCCGAACTGGCAGACGGAAATCAAGTCTGGCGAGCGAGCGTTCTACTACTCCAGCGACAGAGCATTGTACGGCACCCGTAGCGGTCAGGGCGAGGAGTCCGAGCACGACTTTCACGGTCGACCGGCTTCAATCCGGTTGCGCTTTTGGCGGTCGCTGGCCGATTATGGACGTCGCCTAACGCAATCTGTGGCAGAGGAGAATTCACGATGCCGGCTGAAAAATTCTTTGCTGATAGCGCGCGCGAAGTTGGTTTGAATCCGGACAAGGTGCAGGCGCTTTTTGATCGCGCCGAGCGCGACGTCAAAGACGGCGTGCTGCCAGCGTGCCAGGTGGCAATTGCACGTAAGGGCAAGATCGCCGCGATGAAGACTTTCGGACGCGCGGTACAGGGCGGGATAGAGAAGCCGGCCGGAGATGAGACACTGTTCGTCGCGATGTCCGCGACCAAGGCGATCACATCCTCGGCGCTGTGGCTGCTAATTCAGGAAGGAAAAATCGCCATCTCGGATCGGATCGTCAAATACGTGCCCGAATACGGCACCAACGGCAAGGAACCGACCACGATCGAGCACCTCCTGATCCACACCGCCGGAATTCCGACCGCGCCGGGTTCGTTCAAGGATTGGGGCGACCACAAACGGCGGCTGGAACGATTCGCGCAATGGAAGCCGGTGAATCCTCCGGGAGAAAAATTTTTCTACCACATTCATGCGAACTACTGGCCGATAGCGGAAGCGATCGAGCGAATCACAGGCAAGCGACTCGGCGATTTCGTTCGCGAGAGAATCGCGGAGCCGCTGGGTCTTCCCGATTTGCGTATCGGATTGCCGCGCTCCGTTCAGGGTAGGATGGCCGACGTGAAATGGGTGGGCGAGCCCGCGAAGGACGCAGAATACCAAAAGCTCGGCATTACGCCACCGCGCGCGGGTCTGGGATCGATCACCGAGGATGCGGTCCTGGAGATGAATGATCCTGAGATGCGCGAGACAGATTTCCCGGCCGGCGGACTCATGACTACGGCGGCCGACATCGCGCTTTTCTACCAGGCACTGCTCAACAATGGGAAAGCATACGACGGGACCCGTATCTGGCAGTCAGAAATGCTGCGCGAGGCCCGCCGTATCCGCAGCGGCGATATGATCGATCCGGCACGTGGCATCAAGGCGAACCGCGCGCTCGGCATCGTGATCGCCGGCGACGACGGCAAGGCTAATCAGCGCGGCTTCGGGCGCACCAACTCACCCGAGGCATTCGGCCATCCTGGTTTCGGCGGACAAATCGGATGGGCTGATCCAGCGACCGGGATATCGTTCAGCTATCTGACGAATGGTTACGATCGCAACGATCTACGCGAGGGCCGGCGTGGTGTTGCGGTATGTAGCCTGGCTGGTGCATGCGCAGAGTAGTCGTGAGCGCGAGTCCTTCGAGATGAGAGAAGGGCACCGCCGATGACATGAGGGACGCATCATGAGTGGACCACTAGAAGATGTGGTTGTGCTCGATCTCACGCAGCAGCTGGCGGGACCGGGCGGCACGATGTTGTTGGGTGACATGGGCGCGACAATTATCCGGGTCGATCCGCCGCCGAATCAGGTAGTCGCGGACGTGGCGCCGTCGGGAATGGTGCCAGGCGAAAAATACCTCCGGCGGGTGGATCTGAACATCGGACGCAGCAAACGGAGCATCTCCCTCGACCTCACCAAGCCCGAAGCAAAAGAGATCGTCTACGCTATCGCGCGCCACGCGGACGTCGTGTGCCAAAACTACCGACCTGGGGTTGCGGAAAAGCTCGGGATGGATCTCGAATCGTTCCGCAAGATCAAACCCGACATCATATACAGCTGCGTTTCCGCGTATGGCGATCGCGGTTCCGAGAAATTTCGGCCCGGCTTCGACATCATTGCGCAGTCGGGGGCTGGATCAATGGTGGCGGGCCCCGACGGCATCATGCCGGCGCCGACCGCCGTTCCGATTGGCGACGTCACGGCATTTTGTATGGAGGCGCTCGGCATCGTTGCTGCCCTGTATCATCGGAAGCTGACCGGCGAGGGCCAGGCGCTAAGCACCTCGATGCTTGCTGGGGCGTTGCTCCAGAACATCCTCCGAGTGATCACGATTGACAAAGTCGATTGTGCGGATCGCCGCGCAGCGCTCGATCGGGCGCGACAGATGGTTGAGGAAAGGGCGCCCTACAGCGAGGTACTGAATGCGACCGCCTCAGGATTGGGTGGCCAGCTTTCGCCGACCTTCAGTGCTGGAAACACCGTGACCGATGTTTACTACCGAGTTTTTCGAACCAACGATGGATACGTCACCGTCGGTTGCTTGAACCTCCGCCAGCAACAACGGATGAACGCCGCACTCAGGCTCGGCGATCCTCGATTCGAACCTGATGCAACGCCAGATTCGATTCGCTCCGAACAAGCGCAGCAGAAGTTTGACGCCATGAAAGGAAAGGCTGAAGGGCATTTCGCTGCGCACTCGAGCAACGAAATCCTGAAGCTATTAGAGGCGCACGACATCGCTTGCGCCCCCGTGCTCAACCTGCTCGACACTTTTGACAGCAAGCATCTCCTGGAAAATCGCTATATCGTCGAGTACGACCATCCGAGTGCCGGCAAAACCACGCTGCTGGGCCATCCGATTCGGTTCGAGAAAACGCCGATGCGAATCAAGCATCCGGCGGAACCGGTGGGCGCGCGCGGCGAGGAAATCCTTTCGTGGCTCGGCTACAGCTCGTCAGAAATTCTCAACCTCCGCCAGCGACAAGTGGTTTTCTTATGAACTAGCGCGCACGCATCGGCTCGTGTCTTCTCTCTCGTGGCTCCAGCTTGCCGATCGTGGCGCGGCCTCGGAGCGTCAGTTCGAAGAATCAGACGGCGTCGTCGGCCGCAGGCCAGAATCCCGGCGCTCTGGAAACGATTCGCCCAGTACCTGTCGTTGCTTGAGGAAGCCTTCATCGTCGCGCCCCTCACGAAGCATTCTCCCAGCCGCTGCGCCGCCGCAGAGCTCCGCCGAAACTCGTGACGCTGAGTAACGCTTTTCTTGCCGTCACTGCCCCGAGAGGAATTCCCGATCGCCAACGCGAGCCGGCGCGTTACGGGGCGTGGGTCGAGAACGCATGCCTGGCGCACGCATCTAATGAGGGCCAGCGAGTGAACTATTGGCGCGAGGAACCTCTCGAGGTCGACGCGATTCGAAGGGACCTGGGTAAGTGGGCGATTGAGGTGAAGACGGACGGCATCGCTGCGGTCGAGCTTCGCGGGCTTGCTGAATTCGTCCGCCGCAATCGTGAATATCGACCTCTGGTTCTGTGTGACCAGCCGGACGCGATTGCCGTTGAGCGGCTCGGAATTCAGGCGATGCGCTGGCAGAACTTTTTGCTGACGGGTCCTCCCAAGACCTGACGAATTCACTGCAAGCGAAGAGCATGAGGCGCCGCTGCACAGTGTCGCATGAGGCCCTTCCAGAGCGGTCTCATCGGCAGTTTCTGACCGAGCTGCGCGAGATCGAATCTGTCTCGATCGAGTTGCCGCAGGGGCTGAGATGAGACGCATTATTTTGGTTTGCGCCCGGCCATTTGGTCCTTTTTTCTGTCGCGCGCTACGAGTGTCACGTCGAGCAAAGGCCGAGTTCGACGAATTGCGCGAACGAGCCGACGCCGCCGCCTTCGACATCAGCGCGACCCTGAGAGACATGCTTTCGAATACGGCGAATCGTTCGCGTCAAAGCGGTTGGAATGTCTACGCGGAGCAGGCAGATAATCGGGTGATGGAACTCAGCGGAAAAGTTGCTCTGGTCACTGGCGGCAGCCGCGGCGTGGGGCGTGCGGATGCGATCGCCCTTGCCGAGGCCGGCGCCGACGTTGCCGCAAACTTCAAAGAAAACAAATCGCCGCGGATGAGGTCGTCCTCTCGACAATCACGAATTCCGGCCGTCGTGCGATCGCCGTTGGCGCTGATGTCTCGCTTCCTGGAGAAGTCGCCTAGATGATCTCGACGATCACGGCGAAGCTCGGCGGGGTCGGGATGCTGGTCAACAACGCAGGCGTTGCTCGCGCGCGCAAAATGAAGAGGTCGATCTTGTTCTGTTTGATGAGGCGATCGCTGTGAACCTGCGTCGGCCTTCCTCGTTACGACCGCCGTTCTGCCCGCGATGCTGCGCGCCAAGTGGGGCCGGCTGATCTTCATCTCTTCCACCGCCGCCAATGTCGGCGGCGTTGTCGGTCCGCACTACGCGGCGTCGAAGGCCGGAATGATCGGCCTGATGCACTCCTATGCCTCGAATCTTGTGAAGGCAGGGATAACGGCGAACATGATCTCGCCGGCGCTGGTCGAGACCGACATGGTGCGATCCGATTTGCGGATCACTCCCGACCGAATTCCGGTCGGGAGGATCGGCCGTGTAGAGGAAGTGGTGGAGGCCGCGGTTATGCTCGCGCGAATTGGCTATATCGCCGGCCAAGCGATCAACCTCAACGGCGGCGCGCGCGGACTTCACTTCTTAGTAATCAAACTTGATAGTTCTTTTGACCCTGAGGTTACCGCAATTCCGCGCGCCGCTTGCTCACTGATTCTCCTGTGAATACCCTGTCGCCGATATCTGACAAAATGCGCGGAAAACAGAGAGATTGCCACAGGCTATCAAGCAGAGATGCGATCGTGAGAAGCCTTCTGCGAGAAGGGTTTCCATCCCTCGTTCTCCCCGTCGTTCCCTCGCTCCCGTCCGTTCCCAAGCTGGAGGTCGCCGGTTCGACCGCGGTCGCCCGCTCCACCAATTCTGCTTGTAGAATCAATGATTGTAAGGCTCGGCGGCTTCCTCCGCGAAGGCTGGGAGTATCCCGCGGTGACTTGCGGTGACTTAAGGATCGCTCACTATGTCTTCTCGCTTTTGGGAGTTCTTCCTTCTGCCGGCTTTCCGCTTTCGAATAGCTTCAATAGGTCGCTGTAGCCCTTCATAGTTGCAGGACAGTGCCGAGTTTAATCTGCTTACGGTTCGCGGGGTCTCGGGATAACTAAGCCAATGCGGCCCACGCGTCACACGGGCGTCAATGCAGCTGGAACAACAGCGAACCATGATTCGACAAACCAACTGTGATCTTCCGGCAGTGTCGTCGTTGCCTTGACAGTGCACTACGCTTCTGAAAAAGTTCGGAGCGTCTGTTGATAGGTGAGGGAAGCTGGTGCGATGCCAGCGCGGCCCCCGCCACTGTAACCGGAACGAAAGCAGCAGCAAGCCACTGCTCCTTGAGCGGGAAGGTGCTGTAAGTAGGGATCTGCGAAGCAGAAACGCCGGGAGTCAGGAGACCTATCTATCAACGACTCATATAGCGGTCCTCCGGGGTGAGGGGACGGTGACATGCGGACCACGGGGCAAGGAGATATCGAGGAAATCGCCTGCCACTCGTAGTCCGGAAGAGCCGACTATCCCCAAAAATTTCGAAGGTCGCCCTAATAACATAAGACGGCGCGCTCCGTCGCGAGTACGTATGTGGAACGGTTTCCGCGAACAGATGGTCACCTCACAACGCAAGATCTGCCGATGGCGGCGCGCTACGCCGATCAGGTCGTACTCATGAAATCCGGCGCCGTTGTGGTTTCGGGGACTCGCGACAAAGTGCTCACTGAATCCGCCATATCGGCAGTGTTCGCAATCAGCGCCAAGCGCGCATTCACTGTGAATGGGCACCAGACGCTGTTGTTTCGCTGCGAACCTGAGCTCTCGTTTACGCATCGCCGCAATCCCGCGCGAGGAATCGAGCGGTGAGTCTGATAAGCGAAGGCCTGAGGCTCGATGCTCGAGGCATCGAGCTTCTAGAGTTGACGTGGTCTCGACCCACCCGTCCTCAGCCACGATTCCTTCTAGCGGCGCTCGCAAGCATTGGAGCGCACGCGGTTCTGTTCGCGATACTTGGAATTTGGTGTCGCTTCTCAAGGCCGATGCCTCCGCATGGCGACACCATTCCGATCACCATCATCGAACTTAATGCTACGGGACTAGCAGGCGGAGGCGGCGGCAGTGCGCCTATAAAACGTCCTGTGCACCAAGTCCTTCATCATGCCCCGACCCGCTCAACAATCGTAGCCATGCCGAGAGCAAGGGTTCATCAGCACGTTGTGCCGAAGTCAGTTGACGATCAGGTAGCTGAGCATTCGCTGCAGCAGCACAAGGACCTCTCCGATAACGAGCCGAGTAAAGTCGCCGCTATTCCCAAGTCGGTGCCAGTCCCGGGATCGCCCATAGCCGGAAGCGCCGCCAACGCCACTTCCGACGGAACAGGCACGGGTGTTGGAGGAGGGAACGGCTCGGGCAATGGCGTTGGCTCCGGCACAGGTAGTGGGGGTAGCTATGGGACCGGTGGCGACGGCCCACAAGCAGTTTATGCTCCCACCCCCACTATTCCTGACGACATGCGCGATGAAGTAATGCAAGTGATCGCGGTCGCGCGCTTCGAAGTATCGCGCGATGGAACAGCAAAGGTGAGTCTGCTGAGCGCGACTAACTATTCGGAACTGGATGACATCATTCTGGATACCCTTAAGCAATGGCGTTTTAAGCCAGCTATGAGCAATGGCGTTCCGATAGACTCGGTCGCTGATGTACGGCTCCTGATTAGCGTGAAATAGCGCCGCAGCGAAATTAGATGACCGAAACCAGAATCTCACTCCTTCATCTATCGCTAGTACCGGGAGCTCTCGACACCAATCTCGCGACGATCGAACGTGGAATGAGTGTGGCCGCGGCAAAAGCGTCAGATTGGGTAATCGCGCCGGAGTTGACTATCTCGGGTTACCAGTTTATTGGCGAAATAGGAACTTCGTGGATCGGCGTGCAGCCGGACCGGTGGATGCGCCGAGTCTGCGAACTGGCCCGTCATCACAACATCGGGATCATTCTGGGGCACGTCGAGCGCGATGATGCCGGTCGGTTATACAACTCCGCATTTCTGATTGGACAGGATGGCGCCATCGTCGGTCGTCAGAGAAAGATCAATCCGGTTGCCGAAGCTTGGGCGCATCCGGGTGAGCGCGCCATTCCTCTCGAATGGGACGGACTGAGTCTTGGCATACTCACTTGTTCCGATGCATATCCCGCACAGATTGCGGCCGACCTTCATGCTGCCGGCGCGCAACTCCTGATTTGCCCATGCTCCTGGGGACCAGGTCTCCATGGACCGAATGGTGAGTGGGAAGCCAGATCCGCCGAAACTCGCCTACCTCTTATCGTAAGTAACAGAACGGGACGAGAAACAACGCTCACATTTTGCAAAGCCGAGAGCTTGGTAATTGTTAACGGCCAAAGGCTGATGGCTCGTACATCTGAGACTTCTACAGTTCTGACCTTCGACTGGAATTCGGCGCAGATGGTACCCTACTCGAACCAATTCGAAATGACCTATCTCAAGTAATAAAGTTCGACGCGGCCCAATTCCCCGCGAGCATCTCGGAGGCAAAGTCGAGTAACCACCCGGTACCCACGCGTTTGCCTCGTGAGCCCGAGCGCGACGAGGGCGCGACCGATTGCCATTGCGGTCATGAGGAATGCCGCGCATCGCACCAAAGCGATCGCTATAGCACTCGTCGCTAGGTAGAAGCAGCGCGATAACAACTCGAAGCAAAAACTGATCGTGCGCAATGGTCTGCCGGTCCTTCAAGAGCCTACGCTTTCGGAACCGGATTTCTCAGAGACTTATAGTTTCGCCAATGCTTCGGTCGCCAGCGCGTGCGTCAACTTACCTGCAGGCACGCCTCGGCGCGCGAGTCGGGCAGCCTGACCTGCCCATAAGTTCACGAAGTCATTGGATCCGCGCGGCTCGGATTTCGCCCGCAGCGGCGCGATCGCGCTGCTAGCGAGCGGAAAGCTCGGCGCCGATGCCGCCATCGGACCGACCTCGCGCATCAGGCGGTTGACGATGCCGCGCGCGGGCCGACCAGTGAAAACGTTGGTTATCATGGTGTCGTCGTCGGCGGCTTTTTTGAGTGCTTCGAGATGGATTGTCGGCACCTTAGCCTCCGGGCAAAACAGATAGGCGGTGCCGATTTGAACGGCTGAGGCGCCCAGCGCCAGAGCGGCGACGATTCCACGAGCGTCCGCGACACCACCTGCCGCAATTACAGGGATTCTGATGGCATCGACCATCTGCGGCACCAGTGCGAAGGTTCCCACCTGCCGGGCTATATCGTCCGACAGAAAGTTCCCGCGATGGCCACCCGCCTCGAAGCCCATCGCAACGATCGCGTCGCAGCCGTGCGACTCAAGCCATCGCGCTTCCTGAACTGTCGTTGCCGTGCCGATGACGCGCGCCTTTGTAGCCTTTACTCGGTCGAGCAAATTCTGAGCAGGCAAACCGAAATGAAAGCTCACGACCTCAGGCTTGAACTCCTCCACCAGCGCGCACCCATCGCCATCGAATGGCCTGCGCGAAGGCGGTGCGAATGGAGCTTCGGGATTCAATCCAAGCTCCAGGTAGTAAGGCTTGAGCCTCGCACGCCAGGCAAGATCGCGCTCGCGATCAAAGGCTGGTGGCGTATGACAGAAGAAGTTGACGTTGATCGGACGTGAGGTCTTACCCCGTATCGTTTCAACCGATGAGCGGATCTCAGCAGCGCTCAATTGTGCACATGGCAAGGAACCCAGCCCGCCCGACTCGCTCACGGCGATTGCCAGCTCAGCTGTGCCGGGACCAGCCATCGGCGCCAAAATGATCGGCAACTCGATTCCAAACAAATCCAGAATACGTCGATCAGGCCATGCTTTCATGATCGTCACTCTATGCCGACGAAATTGCGAATAAGCATCGCGATCTCGTCGGCTGCAGTATCCAGCGCGAAGTGTCCCGCTTCGAGAATGTGAATCGAAGCGTCCGACAAATCGCGACGGTATGCCTCGGGTTCTGAGATGTTGAATGACGTATCATACCTCCCGCATAAAGTGAGGGCTCTCGGCCGATTCTTCCGAAGCCACGATTGCCACACAGGGTAGGCGGCAACGTTGGTACGATAGTCGTAGAAGAGTTCGGATTGGATGTCCGCCTCGCTCGGCCGGTTAAGGAATGCGAATTCATCAGTCCAAAGATCGGGGTCATATCGTCGATTCTAGGATCGCTTCCGACATGCCGCGTTCGCGTGGTCACCAGCGAGAGAAGGTTTTCGCGCAACGCATCCTCGTTGGATTTGCGGTCGATCCAAAATGCTCGGCGCGCGCTCCAGATCTCTCCTAGACCTTCGTTGTGAGCGACTGCATTCTGGATGATCATCGATTCCACTCGCTCGGAATGTGCCTTCGCGAGCCGGAATCCAATCGGCCCCCCATAGTCCTGCATGTAAATTGTGTATCGAGACAGCCCGATAGCTTCAGTAAAGTGGGCCACCACCGACGCAAGATTGTCGAACGTATAAGCGAAATTGCCGCGAGGTGGCGCCTCGCTATGTCCAAAGCCAACATAATCCGGCACTACGAGGTGATACTGGTCGCTGAGTCGCGAGAATAGCGGTTCGAACATTCGCGAGGAAGAAGGAAAACCATGAAGCAAAAGAATCGTCGATCCCTGTTTCGGCCCAGCTTCTCGATAGAAGATCGATAGATTATCAACCGAGATTGTTCGATAGATGGTCGGTTGCTGCATTGACTTTGTCGGTACAATAGGGTTGCCGGTTTTTGATCGGAGTACGTTTTGCGGACGGAGCAGCCTAGCGAGCGGAGTCCCATGTTAGCGCTGCGTGAGGTGGATATTTTCATAGAGACTTTTTCGTGTCGCGCACAAACGACAACACGTGCGACCGAGGACTACTACTTCTGTTGTCTTCGAGTCCAATTGTTCTCCGAGGTCAAAAGACCCGGTGTGGATTCGCGTCACAGCGCGGTGAGTCGCGCTGTACCGGGGGTCTTGAGAACTTGATGCGCCCGGTGGAGCTGAACTTTGCGATGTTGATAGTCAACCCGTGGCTACGGGTGAAGGTGCCGCGATTACGATTGATTGCCTCGAGGACGACGGCATAGTGATGGTCGACGTGAACAATTCACGCAGAGATGAAGGCGATCGAATGCCCGGGAAGCGGTTGCCGGGGCGATGCTATCACCTCGTCGACGCGGCCAACCTCGAATCGATTCGACGCGACGGGCTTCTGAGCGCGAGCCGTCTGCTCAGGCGCGCCGGTCTCCACGTGCCCTTATGCCAGCGTTCCGATCGGGAGCAACGCCGCGCGCGAACCTGCCTGCCTGACGGCACGATCCTTCGGGATCAAATCCCGATGCCGCCGTCTGCCCTCGCGCAATGCCTCGTCGATGGTCTCGTGCCCGCCGGCTGGTACGAGTTGCTAAACTCGATGGTCTTCTTCTGGCTCGACGCGGAACGGCTTCATCGGCAGGCGCGCGCCGCCCGGCCGTGGCCGCAGCTAATCTTCGAAATCGACACCTGGGCGTTGCTCGCGCGGTACGAGTCGCGCGCCTTCGTCACGCCCTTCAACACCGGCAACGCGCGAAGACGTCCTGCCCGTCGCGGGCGCGCAACCTTCGTCTCTTACCCGACCTGGATAAGCACAGGATGGGCGCACGAATCAGCGAAGCTCGCTCTGCCGCTTCGATCCGCGTCACACGCGCCGGTCGAATTAACTGTTTCTGATTCAGTGCCGGACATAATGAAGTATGTAGTGGAGATTCGCGCGGCCGATCTGAATGCCTACTCGATGCCGCAAAATAGCAATTCGCACTAGTCGGTCATTTTGGCCGCGGCTTGCTGGCCGGAGATTAGCGGCACGATTTCGAACTCGACCAGATCGGACCACTCCGCCGTCCATCGCTGAAAGAGCGCGGCGTCGTCGCATTCCATCAGCTGGAAGCATCGGCGGAGATCGGCGGAGACCCAGCTATCGACGAAGCGGATCCCGTCGGGCAGCATCCGGCCTTTCTCGCACAGGCGCCGATAAATCGGCTTGGCATCACCGCCGCGAAAGTTCTCGATGACCATGAATAGCAATCGCGTCGTCTCCTTCGCGCTGACTACGGTTTCACATTTCATGCTGCCCGCACTGTGGCAATCCGGCCGCGAGCCGGGCTTAAAGTGGATCGTTGGACTCAGTCTATAGTGGTCCGTTGCGAGAGCCATCCGTCCTTTCCATACTGTAGCGGTCGGACACCGGTCCGAATTGCCAAGGGAGTCGGTCAGATGACGAGCACGGGCGGCGAGACGATCGCGCATCGCATTTGTTCATTCTGCGAAGCCTGTTGCGGCCTCGAACTCAAGCTGCGCGACGGCAAGGTGACGGGCATCCGCGGCAACGCGAACGACGTCTTGAGCCAGGGTTACATTTGTCCGAAAGGCGCGGCGCTCAAGGACCTGCACGAGGACCCCGATCGTCTGCGCAAGCCGCTCATCAAGCGCACCGGCCGCTTCGTCGAAGCGACGTGGCAAGAAGCGTTCGCCGAGATCGAGCACCGCTTGCCCGACGTCATGAAACGTTACGGGCGCAACTCGGTCGCGAGCGTGGTCGGCAATCCTGCCGCTCACAATTTCGGCCTCCTGCTCTATATTCCGCGGCTCGCGCGCGCAATCGGCTCGATCAATATTTTCACCGCGTCGACGCTCGACCAGATGCCGAAGCAACTCTCGTCGGGATTGATGTACGGCGCGTGGCTCTCGATCCCGGTTCCAGATATCGAGCGCACCGAGTTCCTGATGATCATCGGCGGCAACCCGATCATCTCCAATGGCAGCCTCTGGACGGTGCCGGATTTCCGCGGCAAGGCGAAGGCGCTGCTCGCGCGCGGCGGCAAGCTGGTCGTGGTTGACCCGCGCCGGACGGAGACCGCAGAGGCCGCAAGCCGTCATCTTTTCATCCGCCCGCGCACTGACGCGTTCTTCCTGCTCGGTATCGTGCACACGCTGTTCGAGGAAAATCTCGTGCGGCTTGGACGGCTTGAGGAGCATCTCGCCGGAGTCGAACTGCTCGCGGCGGCAATGGCGCCCTTCTCCGCCGACGAAGTTGCGCCGCGCTGCGGCATTTCTGCAGAGACGATTCGCGAGCTCGCGCGCACCCTTGCCCGTACCGAGCGCGCGGCCGTTTACGGCCGCATGGGCGCCTGCACACAGGAATACGGCACGCTTGTTAACTGGTTGATCGATGTCGTTAACGCTCTGACAGGGCATCTTGACGAGCCGGGCGGTTCGATGTTCCCGAAGGCTCCCGCCTTCGTCGCCAATATCAGCGGCCAGCCCGGCATCGGCCGCGGGGTGATCACAGGCAGGCGCAAGAATCGCGTCTCAGGCGCGCCCGAGGTGATGGGCGAGTTCCCGATCGGATGCCTGGCCGAGGAAATCGAGGTTCCCGGCGAAGGCCAGGTAAAGGCGCTGATCTCGATCGCGACCAACCCGGTCCTCGCCGCGCCGAACGGCCTGCGCCTTGCCGCTGCGTTCGAAAGCCTCGAGTTCATGGTGAGCCTCGACATCTACCTGAACGAAACCACGCGCCACGCGGATGTGATCCTACCGGGATGCTCGCAGCTCGAGTCGTCCAACTACGAGGTCGGGCTTTCGCAGTTCGTCTATCGGAACGTCGCGCGCTACAGCCCTGCGACCCTGCCCCGCCCCGAAGGTCAGCCGGCAGAGTGGGAAAATATGATGCGTCTTACTGCGATCGCGCTCGGCAAGGGCGCGGACATCGACGTTGATAAGATGGACGACGAATTCCTCGCCGACGAGATTCGCGGACGCACGAGCGGCGCCGATACCGAAGCCGTGCTGCACGCGCTATCGCGATGGAAAGGTCCCGACCGGCTGCTTGATTTGGCGATCCGACGCGGCCCCTATGGCGATCAGTTCGGGTTGAATCCCGAAGGGCTCAACCTGGAGAAGGTCGCGGCGGAGCCGAATGGAATCGATCTCGGACCGCTCGCGCCGCGCGTCCCCGAGATGCTGCGCACGCCGTCGGGCAAAATCGAACTCGCGCCCGCGATGCTGATCACGGATCTGAAACGCGCCGAGGCAGACCTCGCGCGGCCCACTCCCGAACTCGTAATCGTCGGCCGCCGCCAACTCCGCTCGAACAACAGCTGGATGCACAATCTACCGATCCTCGCCAAGGGCGCTTTTCGCTGCACGGTGATGGTCAATCCCGAGGACGCGAAACGGCTCGGCCTCAGCAATCGCTCGCGGGCGCGAATCTGCTGCGACGGCCGCTCGATCGAGGCGCAGGTGGAGCTAAGCGACGAGATGATGCCGGGTGTGGTGAGCCTGCCGCACGGGTGGGGCCACGACCTGCCTGGCTTGAAGCTCACGCTCGCGGCAGAGCGTCCAGGAGCCAATCTGAACGCGCTGTTCGATGACGCGATGCGCGACCCGCTTTCGGGCAACTCGGTTCTGAGCGGGGTAGCGATCGAGATGACGCCGATCGGCTGAGCCGGCATACGCTTCCGCCAGACATGCCCTGACAGCGCCGTGATGCTCGCGGCGTTGCGATCGTGTACTTCCAATTTGACGAGCGGCGATCACTATGCGAAAGCAGTGATGAGTCCGGTTTTATCGACGACGGAGGACCCATAATGAAAACCAGCGAACAGCTACTCACCGAGCTCCTGGATCGCGAGGCGATCCGCGAGCTGCCGATCCGCTACTGCGACTGCGTATGGCGCAACGATCTGACGGGGCTGGTGGACCTGTTCACCGCCGACGCCAGCTTCATCTACCAGGGTCGCGAGCGGGAGACTACGACCAAGGGCCAGGTGGACTTGAAGAAGATGTATGAGGGCGCGCTTGGCGACGTGAACCCCCGCCCTTACATCCACAATCATGTCGTCGATCTGAAGGGCGCCAATAGCGCAACCGGCCGCTGCTACGTGGAGCTCCGCAGCTTCTCGCGCGCGATGGAATGGATCGGGTCCGGCTACTACGAGGACGAATACTCAAAGGTGGGCGACAGTTGGAAGTTCGCCTCGCGCCGCTTCGTGCCGATCGGAACAATAGCCGGAGCGCAGAGACGCTAAGAACTCGCGCTCAAGCTGAGTCCATTTGACCGCGATCGGAATAGTCAGCCGCATAATGAGTAATGCAACTCGCGGAGAAGTGAGCAATGGTTAAGGTCGTTTTTGCGGTCCGCAGACGCAAGGACCTATCTGAAAAAGAGTTTCATGAGTATTGGCTCACCAGGCACGCCCCCTTGGTGCGTAGCTTCGCAGAAACGATGCGAGCGAGCAGATACGTGCAGAGCCACACAATTTCGGAAGACATCGGCACCGCGCTCCGGCGGGCGCGCGGCATGAAGGATACCTACGATGGAATCGCGGAAGTGTGGTGGGAGAGCCTCGAGGCAATCGCCGCGATCGGCGGCAATGCCAAAGGTATCGAGGCGGCCCAAGCTCTGATGCAGGACGAGGCCAAGTTCATCGACTTCGAAAACTCCGCAATGTTCATCACGGAAGAGCACGAAATTTTCAATCGCACCAAATAGCAACATCTAAATGGCGACGTTGGAAGAACTACTCACTAACTATATCAAATTGAAAATGCCCGCGGCCTCCGCGCTTAGAGTTGACCAACTCGCGCAGATCTCCGGCGGCGCTTCGCGTCAGACGTATCGATTCAGGCTTTCATACAAGGATGGTGGAAAAAGCGTCGAGCGGCGGCTGATCCTGAGGCGTGACCCCACCAACAGCCTGATCGATACCGACCGCAAAATCGAATTCGCCGCGTATCGCGCGTTCTTCGGCACCCAAGTGCCAGTACCTGAGATGCTATGGCTCGAGGAGGATCCCGCTCCACTCGGCAGTGCATTTTTTATCGGCGCGGAGTTGAGCGGCTTTCAGACGGCGCCTGCGCAGATGCTGATGGAGCCGTACGCGTCGCATCACGCGGAAATCGCCGAACAGAAGTGGTCGATATTGGGCAGAATCGCCGCCAGCGATCCAAACAAGCTCGGCCTGGTCGGCGCGATGGAATGGGTGGAGCCCGCGGAATGCTGGAAGCGCGAACTCGCCTACTGGGAGGGCGTGCTCGATTCCGATGAGCTCATTCCGCAGCCGATCATGCGTGCTGCGATTCGATGGCTGAGACGTAATCCTCCACCGCCGGCGCAGAAGATTAGTGTCGTGCACGGGGATTATCGGACGGGTAACTTCCTCTATGACGAGGCGGGTAAGATTCACGGAATTCTCGATTGGGAAATGTCCCATCTCGGCGACCCACTCGAAGATCTCGGATGGAGTCTGAATCGCGTCTGGTGCTGGGCCCACGACGATCGTCGCGGCGGCCTCGTACCGCGCGAGCGAGCGATCGAAATCTGGGAAAAGGCGAGCGGCCTGAAAGCCGACCCGAAGGCTCTTCACTGGTGGGAGCTGTTTGCGACCGTCAAAGGCCAAGGCATCTGGGTCTCGAGTGCGCATTCGTGGGAAACAGGCGCGAACAAGGATCCGATCTTGATACTCAGTGCGTGGTGGCTGATGAACAGCCAGGACCGCGCGGCGCTCGAACTGATGAGGAAACTGTAATGCGGCCGCGTATCGAAACTGTATTTCAGCTCGTCGCGGCCGACCTGCTCGAACGAGTCGCGCCCGCTATCAGCTCCTCGTATCACCAAGGGACGGTCGGCATGGTCGCAACCATACTGGTGATAGCAGCCGAGGAATGGGACCGTGCGGCGAGCCGGCGAATCGAGGAGAACGCATCGATTCGCATTCTCTTCCGCGATGCGGCACCGGCCGTCAAGAATTCTAGACTTCGCCAGCGGCTCAGCGAGCTCGCCGCCGCCGAGGATCGCGATTTTCGCGTATCGGCTCTGGAAGCCAACAACTGCGGACTCCGCGCGGCGCTGATCGAGCTCCATAGTTACGTAGAAAACGACACGGGACCCGACGCGCGCAGAATCGAGGACGAAATCTGGAAGGAGCTGGTCAAATCGACCGAGCGGCGCCGGCTCGTCGCCGCGCCTTTCTGACCGCCGTTCTCTCATGCCCGCGCGCGAGCCAATTGACTATACGCGTACGCGCAAAATTGGCCTTGATGTTTAACATGTCAAGGCGTAGTCACTCATTTCGCGGAGGCATACGACGATGTTGACAGAGCGCGAGCAGGACATCATCCGGCGTTGGAACGACTTTTATCTGAAGCCACGCGCAGGCTCAGTCGCCGAACAGCGCACCCGGCTAGTTGATTACTTCGAGGAGTTCAACGTCAACCCGCCCGCGATCGGAGCGCATCATCGCGGTGTGCAGCTCAAATCCGGCCTCACGGCCGACATCGCGGTGCCGAAGGGTGCCGGCCCGTTCCCCGTCGTCGTTTACCTGCATGGCGGCGCATGGACACTCGGCAGCCCCTCGACGACACATCGCAAGCTCATCATGCAGTTCGCGGAGGCCGGTTACCTCACGATTGCGCCTGACTATCGCCTCGCGCCTGAGAATCCATTTCCTGCTGGCTTCGACGATTGTGTCTTCACCGCAGAGTGGGCCGCGGAGAATGCTAGTCGCTACGGCGGCGATCCGTCGCGCATGTCGATGGGCGGTGACTCGGCCGGCGGCAATCTCACCGCGGCAGTACTGCCCGTCCTCGCCGCGAAAGGCCCTCCCAAATTCAAGGCAGCGATCCTTATATACGGTGCGTTCGATTTCGCGGGCCTCGTGCAGATGGCGAAAGAGGTGGCCGAGCCACTCGCAATTGCTTACCTCGCAGGTAATTATCCAGCCGCACTCGATGACCCGCGGGTGAGTCCAATCCATGCGATTAAGCCGGGCGCGATGCCGCCGAGTTTCATTATCGCGGGCGCTGCTGACGGGATCGTCGGTGAATCGAGAACCATCGCCTCGGCCATGAACCGAGTGGGAATCGAAAACGAGTTGCATATCTTCGATGACATGCCCCATGGCTTCATGCAGATGAACGAACTCACGGGCTGCCGCGAAGGACTGCGCCTGATGTTCGATTTCCTGAGACGGCACGTTTAGGCGGGAGCAATCGAAAAGTGAAGCAACTGATATTCGCAGTCGCGGCAATCGCAATGTTTGGATGCGCGGGCGTTCATCAGGACGAACAGGACATCAGCCACGACATTACACATGTCGAGCAGCAGCAGGACGCGATCAGCGCGGCGGTGAAGAAAATCCAGGTCGTGTCGGGCGCAGCGGTCAAAGGCGGCGGTGATTACGACATGCTTGGACCGGTGGAAGGCTACTGCTTCAATCTGCCGAATTCGACCAGCGGCCAGGTCGTGCATGGCGATGGTCTCAGGACGGCGGCGTACCGGAAGTACGGCGACCAGGTCAACGCGATTGTAAACACCACGATCTGGTTTGTACCTGACGATGCATCCGCAGCCTACGAGCCGTACACCGAGAACGGATTCTTCGAGTGCGGCGGAATCGCGGTGCGGTTCAACGGTAAACCGCCGCCGGCTCCGCTCGCGCCGTCTCAGAGTTGACAGTACGCTGATGCGCTCGCGATTCAGTTGCAAATTGCAACTGACTTGCGAATTGCGACTGATCGGACCTAACGAGTCATTTCGGCCCGAGTTCAGAAAATCCACGCCGGTTAACGGAGATATCGCATCCGCGCGCACGCCATCGAATTCCTGATGCGTTGTAGCGCGACTCCTTCTGCGCATTGCGAATTTCACGCGCGATGCGTGATCGACTTCATTCCCATAGTTGCGACAACAACTCTCCTCATGCTTATGGCACTGCCGTTCCTTTTCGGTCAGCGCGAATGCGCGATGGAGGGAGTTTATGGCATCGCGAAAGGGAGTTCCGAGGAATTCAGGTGCGCATCGATGGGTGGGATTTGTCTCAGCCGCTCTGCTGGCCCTGGCAAGCGTGTTGCCAGCCTTAGCCCAGGTGCGGCCGGGCGATGTGATCACACCTGACAACGCCGCTAAGGTCAAAAACCTTGTGTCACCAGGCGTGTACTACAAGGTACTGTCGGGCATGACGATGAAGATCGTACCGACCGAGCGAGTCGACTGGCCGCCACCTTTTAAGGAAGCCACCGAGAAGTACGCCTCGCAAGTCAGGCTGAGCCGCGATAATCGCAGCCTCGTCGGCTACGTCGCCGGCCAGCCGTTTCCACTGATCGATACGAACGATCCGCAGGTCGCGACCAAGATCATGTGGAACAACGTATTCCGTCCGCTGCTTACCGATGATTATGATCTGCGCTTCTACGATTGCGACAGTATCTATGGCGGAAGAAACAAAAGCTTTCTTCCGCTTCAGTACTACCAGATCGGACACTATGCCGGTTACGATCTGGTCGGTCGCGTCGAGGTCGAGCCGATGCCGACCGATCCGGGCTACAAAAACACGGGTCGGCTCTGGCTCTTTGGCCTCTATCCGGTGCTGGCACCCGAGAGTGATCGCGGTAACGGCTTTATTCGCTATCGGTACCAGGATCCGAATCGCGGCGATGACGATTGGTCGTGGACATCGGGCACGCGGCGCGTGCGCCGACTCAACGAATCGATCATGAGCACCGCCAGCGGACCGACGGCGTGGAATCCCGATCACTATTCCGGTTTCAACGCGAAGACCGAGGAATACAACTATAGGTTCCTTGGCGACAAGGACATGCTGGGCGTCGTTCATGCCGTCAATTCGCCCGAGGTGCGATGCCCAACCGATGGTGGCGCGAGCGCGTGCGCCGAGAATTGGGAGATGCGCCACGTCTATATCGTCGAAGCTACGCCACGGCCCGAGCGAATCGCAGGCGCACTGCAATCGAAGACGTTGATCTACCTGGATTCTGAATCGTGGTTCGAACCGTACATCGACCAATACGATCACGCGGGCCAGCTCTGGTACAACCATGTCTGGTGGATGACCTATCGCGACCGCCCGGTGCCTGACGCCCGAGTGGCCATCTATCCATTCAAGCGCGAATTCGAGGTCGGTGCGGTCTCGACAGACGTGCAATCGGGCTTCGCTACGATGTGCTATCTGCCAGGGCTTTCAACGCCGGAGCGCGAATGCTGGTACATCAACATGGGTGCGGTCGATAAGAGCTTCTTCACTACGAACGCAATGGTGAAGGCTGCGCCGTAACCGAGAGCGAACATTACCCCGTATCGCATGGGGCTCGGCATCCAGATTGCCGGGCCCCACCTTGTTTTTGGACGCCGAGCAACCCTGAAAATCTGACTTCGACTTCGTTAGCCACTCTGCTAGAGTCGCGGCGAATCGCGCAGGTCTAGGAGGTGCCGCCCACATGTCCTTCACGGTGATTTTTGGAGATCGCGCGCCACGCAAGGTCGAGGCCGAAGCCGAGGGCAACAACCTGTGGATCGATCGCGGCGACCTTGAAGCAATCAGCGGCTGGGAGCTGAAACCGGAAGGTATCTGCAAAGGCGACGTCTGTGTTCCGATTCCTCCGGGTCGCGCCAACGACTACACGCGCGAGAGCGGCCGGCGCTTCAACCTCGCCGCACTCGGGACGCTCTTTGAGCAGCCTCTTGTCCACGACGATAAGAATCGCGTCTGGTACTTCGGTGAAGCCGCGAGTACGCGGCGCAACACCATGGCCTCGCTCGAGGCGCCGGACTTTGAGCTACCTGACCTCGACGGCAAGATGCATCGTCTCTCCGACTATCGGGGCAAGAAGATCCTGCTCTCAGCCTGGGCCTCGTGGTGAGGATGCCGCTATGACCTGCCAGTCTGGCAGGGACTATACGGCGAACTGAAAGACCACAACTTCGTGATAATCGCGGTCGCGCTCGATACCGCCGGCGCACCTGCTGTGCGCGACTTCATCAAGCCCGCGTCAGTCGAACTTCCGCCGCTACTTAAGGACATCATGGGATGGGAGGATCGGCTGCTCGCGCGCGCTGCGGTGCCTGAGTATCCGTGCCTCATCGATCAGAAGCACATAACCGGCGAACTATACGGTTTCATCAACGTGCCGATGGCGACATGGATCGACGAGGAAGGCCACATCGTGCGACCCTCCGAACCATCGGGCGTGAGCGATGGCGTGCGTGCCATGGATCCGGCGACCTTCAAGATTCCCGATCAGGTGGTTGCAGCCGGCAAGCAGTTGCGAACCAGTTACGTCGATGCGATCCGCGATTGGGTCAATAAAGGTGCGAAGAGCGAATACGCATTGAGCCGCGAGGAAATCCTTCGTCGCAGCGAAGGGCCTGATGCGACCGACGCGCTCGCGTCGGCGAACTTCAGACTCGGACAATATTTGTTCGCGCAGGGTCACAGCGAAGACGCACTCCCCTATTTCGCCAAGGCTCGCGAATTGCACCCGGAAAGCTGGAGCTACAAGCGGCAGAC
>JASHQJ010000401.1 GCA_030037595.1 Candidatus Binataceae bacterium | reverse complement strand
GCATCCTCTGAAGAAGCCGAAGTCGACATCGACCGCAAGCTCGACCTGACGCCGCCAGAGCCCGGCGTGTACCTGCTGCGCGACCGCGCGGGCAAGGTGCTCTACGTCGGCAAGGCCAAGTCGCTCCGGGCTCGAGTACGCGCGTACTTTCGCGGCGGCGACGGACGCTTCCAGGTGCGCTTCCTGATGAACAAGGTGCGCGGCTTCGACACGATCGTGACGCGCAGCGAGAAGGAAGCGCTCATCCTCGAGAACAACCTGATCAAGCAGTACAAGCCGCGCTACAACATCCGGCTCAAGGACGACAAATCGTATCTCAGCGCGAAGATTACGAACCATGCGTGGCCGCGAATCACGGTGACGCGGAAAATCGTGAAGGACGGCGGCCGCTACTTTGGCCCGTTCGGCTCGGCGGACGGCCTTCGCGAGACGATCGACGTGATCCGCAAGGTTTTCCCGCTGCGCACCTGCAACGACGCCGTGTTCCGAAATCGCTCGCGCCCGTGCCTCGAGTATCAGATCAAGCGATGCCTCGGGCCGTGCTGCCTGCCAGTCGATCGCGCCGAATATGAAAAGCAGCTGCACGCGGCAGAGATGCTGTTGCAGGGTAAGAACCTCGAACTGCTGCGCGAGATGCGCGAGCAGATGAAAGGCCACGCCGAGCGGCTGGAGTTCGAGGAAGCGGCGCGCGTGCGCGACCGCGTGCGCGCGATCGAGAAGACCGTCGAGCGCCAGACCGTGCTCCATCACATGGGAATCGACCAGGACATCTTCGGGCTTTACCGCGAAGGCGGCGCGATCGAGGCGATAGTGCTCATCGTGCGGGGCGGCAAGCTGACCAGCACGCAGGGATGGAGTTTCCAGGACCTCGAGTTTGCGGACGAAGACGTGCTCGCCGATCTACTTACGCAATATTACTCGGGCGCCCGCACTATCCCCGACGAAGTGATCGTGCCGGTCGCGCTCGAGGATGCCGACGTGCGCGGCGAGCTGCTCACCGAGCGGCGCGGCAAGAAGGTCGAGGTCTTCGTGCCGCAGCGCGGCGAGAAGTTAAGGCTCCTCGAGATGGCGCAGGACAACGCGCGCCAGAGCTTCGCCGCGTGGCGCGACAACGAACAGACGCGCGAGAAGATGCTCGACGACCTGCGCACGAAGCTGCATCTGCGCAACTCGCCGAAGCGGATCGAATGCTACGACATCTCGAATCTCCAGGGCGCGATGGTGGTCGCCTCGCAGGTAACATTCGACGAAGGCGAGCCGTGCAAGGATCTGTACCGCCGCTACCGCATTCGCAGCTTCGAGGGCCAGGACGACTTCGCCAGCATGTACGAGGTGCTGAAGCGGCGCCTCGAGCGCGCGGTGCGCGAGAATACGTATCCGGATCTCTGGGTGATCGACGGCGGCAAGGGCCAGCTCAACGTTGCGATGCAGGTGCTGCGCGAGTTCAACCTCGCCGAGCAAATCGATTGCGTATCGCTCGCCAAGCAGCACGTGCTCAATGACCGGCGCGAGAAGGAAGTCACGAAATCCGACGAGCGCGTGTTCCTGCCGAAGCGGAAGGATCCGCTCGTGCTGCCGAAGAACTCGACGGCGCTGTTCCTGCTCGTGCGCGTGCGTGACGAGGCGCATCGATTCGCGATCACCTACAATCGCGAACTGCGCCGGCGTGCGCGCCTCCGCTCTGTTCTCGACGATATTGAGGGCATCGGCCCGGTGCGCCGGCGCGCGCTGCTGCGACATTTCGGCAGCCTAAGGCGCATACGCGAGGCAAGCGTCGAGGACATCGCGGCTGTGAAGGGCGTCAATCTCGAATTGGCGGCCGAGATTCGCCGCCATTTGGACGAGATGGCGGCGCTGCTCGATCGCGAGGAGCGCGCCGAGGATGCATCTGACGCGCCGGCCGAGGCGGCGGTACCCGCAGCCGAAGTTGAGCCTTCCGAACCTGAAGTTTGATCCATAAAGATTTGACGCGCAGGTAGTGACACAAGATCGGCGCAGCGACGATACCTCGCCGTTTCGTTCTGGGCGATGCTCGGGACGGCACCGCTGACGGCGCTCAACTTCAATCAGGTCGCGTTCGTCGGCATTATTGCCAACGCGGTCGTCGTGCCGATCATGGGATTCGCCGCGACGATTGCGGGTCTCGTCGCTGCCGTCCTGACCTTCATCTGGGAGCCGCTCGCTCGCGTTGTTCTCCTCGCGGGCGCTGATACGCTTCGCGCAAGTAACCGGGCTTGCGGCGTGGTTCGTTGAATGGCCCGCCGCGGGGGCACATATCTTCACGCCGACCCCGGTTGAGCTTGCGCTCATCTACTGTCTCCTCCTGATGTGACTGCTGGCCCCGATTCAGCCGCCGCGCCGATTGGTTCGTATTCATCGTCGACCGCCGTGGCGTCCGCTTTGCGCGGGTATTTTCATGATCGCCCTCGGCATCGATGCCGGGTGGTGGATTCGCGACCGCTTCTTCTGTCCGGATTTGCGCGTCACATTTTCTTGCGGTGGGTGAGGGCGATGCGGCCGTAGTCCGCTTTCCCGGCTCGAAGGTGATGTTAATCGACGCCGAAGGCGCTTACCCGGCTATGACTCTGGCGAGCGGCTGGTCGCGCCGTATCTCTGGTCGCGCAAGATCATGAGCGTTGATTATCTTGCGTTGAGCCATCCGGACCTCGATCACTTCGGCGCTTCGGTTACCTCGCGAGTAACTTTCATTCGGGCGAGTTTTGGAACTCACCCGAGAGAAGCGATGACCGCACTTATGCCCGGCAGATGGACGAGCTGGCGGACTCAGGATCCCCATCCGCGTTGTTAAGGGCGCGGCAGCGCCGATCGACAACATTGCAGGGGTCTGGATCCAGTCGCTCGGCCGTAGCGATGACGTCGGTGACCGCTCGCACAAAAACGCCTCGATGGTGCTGCGCCTCCGCTTCGGCGAGAACTCGTTTCTCTTCACGGGCGATAACGGTGCTGCGACCGAGAAAGCGATTTTGCAGGCACATTGCGATATCCGCGTATCAGTGCTGAAAGTGCCGCATCACGGCAGCGCGACCTCGTCTTCGCCGGAATTCGTCGGCGCGGTTGCGCCTCGGTTCGCCGTAATTTGGACCGGCTAAATGAACCGCTTTCATTTTCCGGCCGAGGACGTGATCGATCGTTACGAATCGATGGGCGCGACCGTCCTGCGCACCGATCTCGAGGGCGCCGTCAGCGCTGACGCGGCTTGCCGTATCGACCTCGTGGGCGAGCCGACGGTGACCGCCGTGGACAATGAACTCCGGCCCGCGAATCACGGTCCGCGGCCATTAGCGCAGTTCATCCTGGCGTCACTCAGGGTTGACGGGTTTTAACGCCTGTGGGAAACTCCGGCCACGAAAGCGATGAAAGACAACGCCGCCGTCTGGCGGCGTTTAGTCATTCTGATTCATCACTCGGCGGAGGAAGCGTATGGCTGAGCAAGCCCAAGCCACAGACACCGGACCTCGTCCGATTGTTCCCTTTCTGAAACTCGATCCCAAGCCACATCTGGTCGCCGTCAAGTGCGGCAACTGCGGCTCGGTCTTCATGGATTTGAAGCGCGTCGCGTGCTCGAAGTGCGGCTCGACCAGGGAAAAGTTCAGCGAAGTGTCGCTCTCCGACAAGGGCAAGGTGTACGTCTTCTCGGTCGTGCATCAGTCGTTCCCTGGGATCAAAACGCCCTACATAACTGCGATCGTCGATTTGCCCGACGGCGTGAGCGTGCGCGCCAACCTGATCGACGTCGATCCTGAAACCGCGCAGAAGGAACCGAAGAAGATTTTCGATATGCCGGTTGAGATGGTGACGCACGTGGCCGCCAAGGATCGCGAAGGCCATGAGGTGATCGCTTTTTCCTATAAACCGAGCAAAAACTAAAAGACGCGCGCAGCGCGCCCGAATCTACGACGGACCTGGTTCGCGCCGGGCCGCCAGGAGGTCTCAGATGAGAAACGTTTACGTACTCGGCACCGGAATGATCAAATTCGGGCGCTATCCCGAGAAGACTGTGCCGGAACTCGGCGGCGAGGCAGCTCTGATCGCGCTCAAGGATGCCGGAATCGCCATCAAGGACGTGGAGATGTTCGCCTGCGGAAATCTCTACCAGTCCAACGCGATGGTCGGCCAGCGTATCCTGCAGCAGATCGGCCAGACCGGCATCCCCGTGATCAACGTCTCCAATGCGTGCGCCACGGGCTCGACGGCGTTCCGCGAGGCTTACCTCGCCGTTGCATCGGGCATGTATGACACCGCGATGGCGGTTGGCGTCGAGCAGATGGGCAAGCAGGGATTGCTCGGCGGCGCTGGCGGCGGAGATCCGGCTTACTCGGTCGAGGGCAAGCTCGGCTCGGGCCTGATGCCTGCCGTGTTTGGCCAGGCCGGTATCGAGCATATGCGCAAGTACGGCACCAAGCCGGAGCACTTCGCCAAAATCTCGGTGAAGTCGCACAAGCACGCGACCAAGAATCCGTTCTCGCAGTATCGCAATGAAGTTTCGCTCGAGGACGTGCTCAACGCCCGCATGGTTGCCTATCCCAACACGCTCTACATGTGTTGCCCGACGGGTGACGGCGCGGCTGCTGCCATTCTCGTGTCTGAAGACAAGCTGAAGCAGCTCGCCGGCGGCCGCAAGCGCCCGAAGATCGCGGCCTCCGTGCTCACCTCAGATCCTTACACCGAGCGCGATCTCACTTTCCCTGACGTCAGCACGCTCACGCGCCGCGCCTCCAAGCTCGCGTATGAGAAGGCTGGCGTGGGGCCCAAGGACGTCAACCTCACGGAGCTGCATGACTGCTTCGCGACGGCCGAGCTCGTCCACTACGAGAACCTCGGCCTCTGCGGCGACGGCGAAGCTGGCGCCTTCATCGACCAGAAGGGCGGATGCCATCCGGATCTCGGCGGCTTCGCTCCGGTCAACGTTTCGGGCGGCCTGCTCTCCAAGGGCCATCCTCTCGGCGCAACCGGCGTAGCCAATATCTGCGAAGTCGTGTGGCACCTGACGCAGGATGAGCGCGCCAAGGATCGCCAGGTCCCCAACGCGAAAGTCGGCCAGGCGCACGTGATCGGACTCGGCTCGGCCTGCACGGTGCATATCCTGACCGTCTGATTGGAACCGCGCCTTAACGGCACTTGAACAAAGGGCCGCCCGCAAGGCGGCCCTTTTTATTGCGCCGGCGGACCAATAAATTTGACGAGCAACGCAGACTATCGATGAGTACAACTGAAAAATCAGGGAGCATCGCCGAACGGCTTGGAATGGCGCCCGATGCGCGTGCGCTGATCGTGAACGCCGACGACTTCGGCATGTGCCACGACGAGAATGAGGGTGCGATCGAGGGACTGACGCGCGGCATCTTCACCTCGGCGACGATCCTTGTCACTTGCCCCTGGTTCGAGGAGGCGGCGGATTTCGCGCGCGAACATCCCGAGGCGGACTTGGGAGTCCATCTGACACTCACCAGCGAATGGCCGCGCTACAAGTGGGGTCCCGTGCTTGGTGCGCGCGCGGTGCCGTCGCTCGTTGACGAGCGCGGCTACCTGTGGGCAGACGTGCCTCAGGTTTATTTGCATGATCGCCTCGAGGAGGTCGAAGCTGAACTGCGCGCGCAGATCGAGAAGGCGCGCCGCGCCGGGATCGACGTGACGCATCTCGATTCGCACATGGGCCCGCTCCATCTACGGGAGGACTACCACGCGATCTACCTTCGCCTTGCGCGCGAATATCGACTGCCGATTCGGCTAACGGGCCGCAGCGTTTTGGAACGGATGGGGTTTCGTGAGACGATTGAAGGAATCGAGCGCGACAGAATCCTGCATCCTGATCACTTCATCCCGAATGGTCCGGGGTCGCCCGCCGAAACCGAATCTCATTGGACGCGGATAATCCGCGAACTCAGACCGGGCATCACGGAGATTTATTGCCATCCGGCGTACGCGCGGGCGGAGCTTCGCGGATGCGCTCATGACGCGGCGCAGCGCGAATCCGACCTCGCTTTTTTCTCTTCGCACGGAGCGCGGCGGCTTATCGAGGATGAAGGAATTCGCCTGATTGGCTATCGCGAACTTCGCACCGCGATGCGCAGCGGCGCAGCCGCCACTGCATCACCGTCAGCGGGAGCGAAGTGAGCAACGCAAACGAAGTAGCATCTTGGAAGTGACACGTCTTAGAGGATTCGTCGATTGGGTCGGCACCGGCTCGCGCGCGATGCTGCAGGCCGAAGGCGCCGCGCGCGCGTTGATGCCGCGCTACGGCGTAAGCGAAATCCGCGTCCCGGCCCTCGAACGAGTCCAGCTTTATCAACGCTCGACCGGCGAAACTTCCGATGTGGTCGAGAAACAGATGTACACCTTCAGCGATCGCGACGAGGCTGAAACGGTCGTCGCGCTTCGGCCCGAGGGCACGCCAGGCGTGGTGCGCGCCTATATCGAAGCAGGACTCGATCGCAGCGATCCCGAGCAGCGATTTTTCTATTCCGGCCCGATGTTCCGGCGCGAGCGCCCGCAGAAAGGCCGCTATCGCCAGTTCTACCAGTTCGGCGTCGAAGTTTTCGGCCGCGCCGACGCCGCGTGCGATGCTGAGTTGATCATCATGATCGACGACTATTGCAAGTCGCTTCGATTGCCCGCGCGGATGGAACTCAATTCGATTGGCGATGCGACGTGCCGGCCCGCGTTCCGCGAGGCGCTGGTGAAGTGGGGCCGCGAGCACTGGACCGAGCTCTGCGAGGACTGCCACAACCGGATCGATCGAAATCCGCTTCGGCTGCTCGACTGCAAAATCGACGCGCAGCTTGCCGAATCGGCGCCGAGCAGTATCGATTACTTGTGCGCCGACTGCCGCGCACACTTCGACACGGTGCGTGGCACGCTCGACGCGGCGGGCGTCGAGTATCTGGTAAATCCACGGCTCGTGCGCGGCCTCGACTACTACACGCGCACGGCATTCGAAATCATGGCGGAGGGTCTCGGCGCGCAGAGCACGATCGTCGCGGGCGGGCGCTACGACGGCCTGGTGGAGGCGATGGGCGGCGCGGCGGTGCCGGGGATCGGCTTTGCGATCGGTCTGGAGCGGGTGGCGCTGGCTCTCGAAGCGGCAGAGCTGGTCGATGGAGCCACAATCGACGCGGTTGTTATTGCGATGGGCGATGCCGCGATTCGGCAGGCGGCGAAGACCGCGCGCGATCTTCGCGGCGCGGGACTCGCAGTGGAGACCGCGTCGGCGCTGCGCAAGCTCAAGGCATCCCTCAGCCGTGCGAACAAGATAGGTGCTCGATTCGCGGTTATCATCGGCGAAGATGAGATCGCTCGCGGCGTCGTGCAGTTGCGCGATCTTGCTCAAAGCACGCAGCGCGAAGTGGCTCTGGGCGACCTGCGCGCTGCGCTCGCCGGTGCCGGCCGGAACTGACTATTTCTTACGGCGCTGCCCGCGGGTATCCTCATTAGTTCACGGAAGAATCAATGGCCAAGAGCGACATCTATTCTCCGCTGCCGCCGTGGCAACGCACTGACTATTGCGGCACGCTCCGAGCCGCAGATGAGGGTCGCGACGTCGCGCTCTGGGGATGGGTGCAGACGCGGCGCGATCATGGCGGCGTAATCTTTATCGATCTTCGCGACCGCGACGGAATCGTCCAGCTCGTCCTGAACCCCGCGCACAGCGCCACCGCTCATGAGGCTGCCGGCGACGCGCGGACGGAATACTATGTCGCGGCGCGCGGCAAGCTAGTGCGCCGCGCTGAGGGCGCAGTAAACCCGGACCTTCCTACTGGTGAGATCGAAGTCGTCGTCAACGATTTCGAAATCCTCAACGTCGCGACGCCGCCGCCGTTCGCAATCGACGACGGCGAGAACGTGGCCGAAGAAACTCGGCTCAAGTATCGCTATCTTGATCTGCGCCGACCTGCGATGCAGCGCAACCTGCGCGCGCGTCACCAGGCAGTGAAGGCGATTCGCGATTACCTCGACGCGCAAGGCTTTATCGACGTCGAAACGCCGATTCTCTTCAAATCCACGCCGGAGGGTGCGCGCGATTACCTGGTGCCGAGCCGCGTCAACCCCGGCAGGTTCTATGCACTGCCGCAATCGCCTCAGATCCTGAAGCAAATTCTGATGATCAGTGGCTTCGACCGCTACTACCAGATCGCGCGATGCTTCCGTGACGAGGACTTGCGCGCGAATCGTCAGCCGGAGTTCAGCCAGATCGACCTCGAGATGACCTGTCCGCGGCCCGAGGATGTCCAGAGTATCGCGGAGGGGATGATCGCCGCCGCCTATGAGCGCGTGCTCGGCGTGGACATCAAGCCGCCGTTTATGCGCATGACTTA
>JASHQJ010000400.1 GCA_030037595.1 Candidatus Binataceae bacterium | reverse complement strand
GCCACGACAGCCGTCTCGTAGCGGGGGCTCTAATGAGTCTCGGATATAGTGCGGTTCGGGTATTTACTGACGGTTGGCAGGGATGGACCGACAACGGCATGCCGGAAGCGCACTAGCGGATTGATGATACGATGAAGTTATATAATAGACTTATCCTTTGGATCATGTCCGTAGCGTTAGGAGGTCTTTTTATCTATGCGGGATGGACCAAGAGTTTCGGCCCACAAGCGTTTGCTGATAGCATTGCCTCTTTCAAGATTTTACCCGTTGAGTTGATTGTGCCAACGGCTTTGTCGATACCACCTTTGGAGATTTTGGCCGGGCTCCTCGTTTTAGCAGGATGGCACAGAAGGGCCGGACTGCTCGCCATCGCGATGGCTACGGCTGTCTATTGCTTGGCGATAGGGTCCGCGATGGTTCGCGGACTCGATGTCAACTGTGGGTGCTTCGGACCGGTATCGAATCTGCGTCCCGGTGTGGAACTGCTTCGCGATCTGTTAATATTAGCCTGCTCCGTCGCGACCTATGTACTAGCACTGAGCGGTGTGACTACCCCGAGGTAGGATTCGGAGCCTTCAGTAGTCCAAGCAGTGCCTGGTTAGCGGTAAATAAAGGGTCAGGACTTTAAAGATCCAAAGTCAATCGGCCTCTGGCATTCGTGGAACAGTCGCGGTTGCGTGCTGATCTGGCTCAACTGTGGCTATGCGACAGCACTCCGCCGGTCGGCGACTCAAGATGCGCTAAAATTGTATGTTTTTTCTTAGTCCAAGGGATAGGGCCCCCTCGCTCCCCTTTTGATCGAATCTGCAGAGGAAGGGGTCACCTGTGTCGTTTCGAGCGCTTTGGATCGTCCACCAGCACATGGGAGGCCGATCTGCAGGCGCGCTTCACCGTTCGGCCCGCATTGCTCGTGCGATTTGAGGGTGAGCGCCAAGAACCACCTATCCCGCCTGTGACGGCAAGGCCGCGATCTTGCCCAGCATGTCAGCTAAGAGCTGCCGCGTCAGATGACTCTCCGCGAGCAACCAACCGGACACCGGAAACTGCGCCAAAATCAACAAGGGTAAGATAAGCTACGACGTTTACAACTCTCGAGCGACCATTCCTGCGGGTTTGCTAAAACCGGTTCCGCCGACAATGGGGACAACGTCAATCCGATCCTCGACCCTGCCGGTCTGCAAGACAATGGCGGCCCTACAGAAACCATCGCGGAGACGGCGAGCGGCCCCTCAATCGATCGGGTACCCGTTAGTGAATGCACCGATGCAAATGGCGACCCGCTGACGGTTGATCAGCGCGGTTTTCCGCGGCCTGACAACGACGAACATTTTTACGACATCGGCGCCTATGAATTTCAGGACTCCGGTCCTGGTGCAGGCAGCCACTAGAGGAGTGGCGTTTCAGTTTGGCGGAAAGGGAGTCTCACGATGTTCAGGATTTCTTGACTGGTTGCTGTTTCGCTGTCGCAAGGATGGCATCCAGCTTCTTTTCGATGGAATCGAGGCGGGCGATTATATCGAGCTGCGCTGCTTCTTTGCAGTAACGGCTTTGGCGCTCAATTCCTTCACGGCTGTACTAACGTCGATCATAAGTACCGATTAATCCCAGATCGAGGACTACCGCAGGCAGCCAGATCGAGTCCCAGACCCAGACCTCCGAACCGGGCTCGAAAGTGAACGTCTGTCGTTCTCCCATAGGCAGTGACGACCCGCGGGCCGCGACACGAAGGGGAGTATGTTCAATGTGAACCCGAAGTTCACTCGCGCAGCGCCCCATTCGCGCCGGGCGGTGACCAATCTGAGAACGTCGAGTCAGCTCATTTTTCGCGTCGCTAGACGATCTTTTTAAATGCCATTGCAGGCGGGATATTGGCCGCGCGTGCGACGGGCAGCGTTGCGCTCACGATGCTCAACGCAAGCGCTATTATTACTGCCAGTGCGGCCGTATCTGGTGCCACGGCCATGTAACCTATGCCGCCAGTGAGTGTCCCTAGTGAGATACCGTGATGAAAACGCCAGAGCGCCGCGGTCGCTCCGATGATTGCGCCGCTCAGACCGATCAATCCCGCCTCGCCGAGCAGCAGTGCGATGACGTGAACGCGACCGAAGCCTAAGGCGCGCATTACCGCGACTTCTGTGACACGATCCCGCACCATCATCGCCATTGAATCGGCCGCGATAAGCAGCATCGTGAGCACCACAGCGATGCACAAGCTGTACATAATCGTCTTGATATAGCCGATCCCAGTGACAACGCTGGCGAGAGCATCGGATTCGGGGGTGGTCTCCGCTTCCGCTTCAGAGTTATGAAAGTTCTCGTCGATTTCGCCGGTGACCTGATCCATGTTCTCCGGCCGATCGACCTTCACCGCGAGCAAAGTTGCGCGATCGGTCGTGTCCACCCCAAAAGCGTCTTTAATGGCGTCGTCGAACATTCTGCGATCGAACAACAGCGTGCGCGAGTTCAGCAGTGTCCGCAGTTCCAACTTCGGAATCAAAGTCAGCCTTATTTTGTCGCTGTCGGGATCGCGCAGGGTGATCTGATCGCCTAGTTTCCAGCCTTGCTCGCGCAACAGGACGGAGCCAACTGCGCAATAACGCCTCTCCGACTCCATGTTTTTCTGTGTTTCGCCGGGGGAAGGAAATCGCCGTCGCCGGTGATCGTATAGATGTCGGGAGTAACACCAAACGCCGTAATGAAATTGCGCGGATCTCGATAGATGGTCCTGAACTGGATCTCGGGCGCGCACGCGATCACGTGGGGCATCTTGTTGATCTCATTGCAGTACTTCGCGGGTAGTCGGTAGGAGTTGTGCGCGATAGTTATCAGCCACAAACCCTTGGCCGCTTCGGCAGCGATGCGATCCATCGAGATCGGCACTGCGACCAGGACTGTGTAAAGAAAAACGGCGACCGCGAACTCAATGCAGTAAGAATCGTGCGCCGGAGCTGACGGCGCATGTTGCGCAGCGCAAGATGCAGTAGCTTCAGCACCATCAGGCTTCCCGCAAAGAGTCCATGATTCCGATTCGTGAACGCGCGCCATGCGGGCGCGAGGCCGCCGATTACACCGACCAGTGTAGCGACCACCAGGCCGGCGGTTATTGCTTCTGGGGTCGGGCGATACGAGAAGAAGATTGATCCCACGCTCAGCAACCGGCTGTCCAATCCCGTGCCCCACGCCACGAGAAATGCCAGCACGACACCCGCAATTCCTCCTCCGACACCGAGCAGCGCGCTCTCAATCACGAAGCTGACGAGGATGTTCAGCCGCGAGAATCCCAAAACTCGCAGCACACCGATCTCGCGCTCGCGCCGTGCCACCGCCGTATACATCGTGTTCATACCCCCGAACGCCGCCCCGATTCCGAGAGTTAATGCCACAATCAATCCGAGCGATCGCAGCTGGTCGATCACTTTGGTTTGCGATTCGTAGTAGTTATGCTCGGTGAGGGCGTCTACCTTCAGCCGTCCATCACTCTTGATCGCCTGCACGAAAGCGGACGAGGTCCCAGGCTTCAAAATTACGTATAACGAATTTGTGTCCTGATGAGTGTTGCGCGCGTCCGTAAGCAGGTCGTTGTAGTCGGTCCAGATCTCGGATTCGCGGGCGCTGTGATCGTCAGTGAAAACTCCCACGATCGTCCAGTCGCGCCGCCCGAAGTGGAAATTGCGAGCCGACTGTCATATAGGGCTGGCGCGCTTGGATTTTCTGCCCGATCACCCATTCACCGTGTCCGCGAGTTGGCCAATGTCCACTGACCAGATGCATATTGCGATGGACTTGATACGCGATCGGCGTCACGCCTCGCATCAATACGAGTTGGCGTACATGCTTGTCGCAGCTGATATTCACGCCGGCGAAAATCTCGGATGAGACGAGCGGGGTGGCTGCCTTCATCTTGGGCGATCTCAGGACGCACGCGCACGATCGCGATCGAATCATGTGGAATGAAGCTGCCGGTTTCACTGGGCGCACCTTTGCTCAGCAGTACCCAATTGCTGTCGGCGCTTGCGTTGAGCATCGTGCTGCGCAGGCCCCCGATAAAACCGAACAATATGACGAAAATCATCGCGACCATGCCGAGGCCGAGCATGCTCATGACCGAGGTGCCGCCGCGTTCGAACAGGCTTCTCAGGTTGTAACGGACCGGAATCACTTGGCAGGGAACCTCCCCTTTGGCCCCAATCCAAATCAACAAACAGTTCGAAAGCGCTTCACGCGATCGTCAATTCACCGATCTGTTGCAAGCATACTCCCTCCGCCTCGGATCTTTAAGGTCTTCGATGCGGTGATTTAGACCTTCGGAAGCGATGGCCGACTACGTGGTCGATGATTTCGATGCTCGCGTCGAGCGTGCAACGAGTGCTGGCGCGCAAGTCGATCGACCCGTGTTGCGCCACCCTGATCTTGGAGACATGGTAACATGTCTGGCCCTGGAGGAACGGATTTGACGTGATTCGGTGGACCGCGAGACACGATCGTGAGCTAGAGGAACTGAGAAACCTCGAGTAAAATTGTCGGCAACAGCAATTCGCGGTGAGCCGAATCAGTCCGGCGATTCGTGTGGGCATGGCGTCGGCTGATCGAACATTAGACGGTGTACGTAGGTACCTCAAAGTGGGCGCCGTTATGGACATCATCGCAGAAGAGGTTGAGGTGACCCGCGGCGGCGCGACGATGAAGTGTCACGTTGCCGGGCCTGCAACGCGCGAACGCTATCCGGCGCTGCTGTTTGCCATCGAAGCATGGGGGTTGAACGAGCAAATCAAGCGAACGGCAGATCGTCTTCACGTTGCAAGCCAGGGAACCGCTAGCATTACCAGGTACAAAAAGGGGGGCCGTGAGGCGCGATTGTCGAGATACATAACCCCGGTACAGCGGCGTCCCGTCGCTCGTTTTTCCGGAACATTCGACACCACGGTAAAGAGCGAACTTGACCCGGGACTTCGTTACCAACGCGGTGTAGGAAATGATTCGCGTTCCATGTCCGGTTTGTCCGCATAGCAGATCTTTGCAAACTCAAATTCCATCCGGGATCGTCTTCAATCTCGGTGAGTTTGCCTTGTCAGCTTGCCAGCCCGGCAGCCGATGATTTTCGCCAGGAAGAGCCTCGCGATGACGATCATCATTACCGCCTTTGAACGGTCGCCCGATGGCGGCAAGGGACTGGCGCGTGATATGCGCGTTCGCTGGGCACTTGAAGAAGTCGGCCAACCCTACGAGGTCCGCCTTGTTTCATTCGGTGCGATGAAGGAACCCGCGCATCGGGCGCTTCATCCTTTCGGCCAGATTCCGACCTACGAGGAAGGCGATCTTGTAGTGCTCCCCTGGAATCAAGCCACGAGTTTCGGTTGTAACCCGCGGAACTGACGCGGGCTGCGATAGCCGAGCGCCTGATGCGGCCGCTCGGCGTTGTACCAATTAATCCACCTACTAATCGCAGCGCGGGCTTCGGCGAAGTC
>JASHQJ010000399.1 GCA_030037595.1 Candidatus Binataceae bacterium | reverse complement strand
ACCTTGGGCCGCGGATGAAAGCTGCCGGCCGCGACCCTGAAGTGCAAATCGATCTTCCAATAGAGCGCGCTGTAAACGCTGAGCGCAGAGTAGCCCGCGCCGCCGGGACGCGCGCGAATGCGCTCAGCAACTTCGCGCTGAAACATCAGCACCATCCGCTTGAACATCGCGGCGTTGTCGCTCAACCGGCGCAGTATGGCTGCCGCGACGTTGAATGGCAGGTTGCCGATCGCAACCAGCGGAGGACTCAGATAATCAGCGTTGAGATCGAGATGAAGGAAATCCTCGTTGACGACGCGCACCATCTCGATTTCCGCGAAGCGCACTGCCAGCCGCTCCGCGAGGCGGGGGTCGAGCTCGACCAGCACGAGGCGGCGAATCGGCTGCTCGACGATGTCTTCAGTCAGGATGCCAAGGCCCGGGCCGATTTCGAGCACCTCGTCTCCCGGCTCGAGATTGGCAGCGGCCACGATTCGTTCAGCGACGGCGGGATTGACGAGAAAGTTCTGCCCGCGTGACTTCGAGGGACGAACGCCGGCGGCAGCCAGCGCGGGCGCCGGGCGAGCAGGAGGTTTCGCCTTGGGGGCTGCGGATTTCGATTTGCGCGCGGGCGCCTTCGGCGAACGTCGTGTCGGCACGGGTGCGATTCACCAGGTAACTATTGCGAGCGTTTCTGCGGCGACAGGTCTTTCTCGTAGCAAACACTGAATGGGTCAGAAACGTACTCGCCGAAGGCAGGAATTCTGCGATAGCCCAAGGACTTGTAAAGAGCGATTGCTTCCAGCTGCCTGGTTCCCGTCTCGAGCCGAAGAGTCGTGAACCCATTTTGCAGGCCTTTGTCTTCCAGCAACGCCATGATCCTCCTAGCTATCCCCATACGGCGACACTCGGGCTTTACAAAGACTCTCTTTACCTCTCCTACATGCCCGTCCAGTGGACGAACTGCGCCGCAGCCGACTGCTTTACCATCCACTCTGGCGATCACGAAGACCCCCGGAGGTGCGGCATCGACATTAGGATCGAACGAATGGATCGGCCCCTCTCCTCGGTAAAGGGCGCGCATATATTGGCGGGATGCTTCAATCAAATTCAGGGCCTCAATTGAGTCAGTTCTCTCCAGGGAGATTTTTAGGTCCATCGGTTTACGAACTCTCCCGATCCGACCAATCGCCTGCTAGAGCGCAAGGTTGGCTTCCGCGTCGATTGCGAGGTCGTCGCGCTCGCCGCGGAGCAAGCGGTAGCTGCCCGCGAGCGCGATCATCACGGCGTTATCGGTGCAGAACTTAAGCGACGGCGCGACGACGCGGCGGCCGTCATCCGCAGCAGTAGCCGCGAGCTTCTCGCGCAGGCGCGAGTTCGCCGCAACGCCGCCGGTGAGCGCGATCGTGTCGACACCCAGATCGCGCGCCGCGGCGAGCGTCGGCTTGACCAGCATATCGACCACGGCTTCCTGGAAGCTCGCGGCCACGTCCGCTTGTGGAGCGATCGGGCGCGCCTCTGAGTGGAGCATGGTGGCAACCGAAGTCTTGATACCGCTGAAGCTGAAGTCCATCGGGGCTCCGCGGACGTGTGCGCGCGGAAAGCGGATGCGCCTGCAGTTTCCCTCCTTCGAGAGATCATCGATGATCTTGCCGCCCGGATAGCCAAGGCCCATCAGCTTCGCGACTTTGTCGAATGCCTCGCCGGCGGCATCGTCGCGCGTGCGGCCGAGGCGCCGATAACCGCCAAAATCCTCGACTGCGAAAAGGGCGGTGTGCCCGCCCGAGACGACCAGCGCAAGAAATGGGAACGGGACGCGATGTTCGATTAGCGGCGCGAGGATGTGCCCCTCGATATGGTTCACGCCAATCATTGGCTTGCCTGTCGCTTGCGCGAGCCCCTTCGCGCACATCAGGCCGACCAGCAGCGAGCCGACGAGGCCAGGCCCGCGCGTCACCGCGATACCCTCGACATCGCCGAGGGTGCATCCGGCGGATTTGAGCGCACGCTCGATGACCGGCAGGATCGTGATGACGTGATTTCTCGACGCTAACTCGGGCACGATTCCGCCGTAGGCGCGATGGATGTCGTCCTGGTTGGCGACGGTGCTGGAGCGCACGGTCACGATGCCCGGACTTGAGGTCTCAACTATGGAGGCCGCCGCGTCATCGCATGACGATTCGATTCCAAGTATCAGCATCGAGATGTCTGACTATAGCTGCGCGGGCGACGGGCGAGAAAGCCGTCAGTCGGACGGCGATGCGTCGGGCGCCCTCGGCGGCGGCTCGGAGGGCGGTGCTTCCGGCACCGGCCCGGACGAAGGCGGGCCGGGAATCGCGGCGCCGTCGGCGGGAGGGGGAGACGCGGCACTCGACGGCTGGCTGTAGGCTGCCAGGCGAGTGGCGCCAACGCGCGCGGTCAGGTTGCCGGGAGTTATCGCGAGTGCCTGCTGATAGGCGTTGACAGCGTCGGTCGGCTGGCCAGCCTGCTCGTAGGCGAGGCCTTCGAAGGCGAGAGCCTCGGCGCGCCACACGGGATCGGCGCCAAGGCCGGCGGCAGCGCGGCCAAGAAACGTCAGCGCCTGCTTGTAATCCTTCTTCAGGATGTAAGCGCGGCCGAGATAGACGTACGCATAGGAGTTACTCGGATCGATCGAAATGGAGCGGCCGAGGTCGCGAATTGCGTCATCGTAGTGCCCCGCGTCGATTTCCTGACGCGCCTGCTCGCACATCCTCAGTGAAGCGCCGCGCGCGGGGTTTGGCGCGGCAGCGATCAATTGATTGAGCGGCTGGTCGCTGACCCTCAGGCTCGGCGCGATTGAGCCGATGTCGATCGCTGGCGGAATTTCAGTTGGTTCCGCGGCGGGTGATTCACCGGGCGATGCCTCGGCTACCGGCGATTCACCGCTCACCGGTGACGCTCCAGCCGAAGGCGATGCGGCAGCGGCGGCGTTCGATGGACCGGCCGCTTGCGGCGACGATGCCGCTCCCGCGCCGGGCGTTGGCGTCGCGGTAGGTGTCAGATCGGCGGCAGGAATCGATTCCTCGTTGAAGGCGACGACTTGATTGTTCGCATCGCTCGCGGGCTCTTCCAGAGCGGACGCGCGGGTCAACAATGAACATATTGCGAACACGGCAAGGGTAAGCGCAAAACCGGCGGTCGAGAAGAAGCGCATCAATCGTTAGGATCCACGGCCGAGTCCGGCGCTTCGCTCGGTGCGGCGTGGTCAGCCTCCGTCACTGCACTGCCCGCCTTGGTTTCGGGGCAAAGGGTCGTGGGGGCGAGCGCGACCGGAAATACTCCCTCGACCGAGACAGGGCAGTTGGGACCCGCTTTGTCGCCGGTAATTGGATCGATCCTTTCATCGACCAGGCTGGGCGGGATCGTGAAATCGATCGGCGGGCGTGACGCGGTCACGGCCTTCATGAAGTTGGTCCAGGCGGGCAGGGAAGCTTGAGCGCCCGTGAGGCCGAGCACTTCCTTCTGATCGAATCCGGTCCACACCACGGTCAGCAAGTCGGGCGTGAAGCCGGCGAACCACGCATCCTTCTCATCGTTGGTTGTTCCTGTCTTGCCTGCCGCCGGCCGCGTGAAGCCCATCGTGCGCACGGCCGCGCCGGTGCCGTGATTGATCACCTGCTCGAGCATGAACTGCATCATGTACGCGAGCTCGGGCGATATCACCTGCTCGGCCCTGAATTCGTGGCCCTCGATCACCTTGCCGTTCTCGTCAACTACCGCTGTGATAGCGTAGGGATGAACCTGGAGGCCGTCGTTGGCGATGATCGCGTAGGCCTGCGCGACCTGCATCGGTGACACCTCGATACCGCCGAGCACGATGGAAGGATACGCGGGCAGATCGCCGAAGCCGAGCTTCGCCGCCATCGCGCGGATGCGATCGAGGCCGACATCATTGGCAAGGCGCGCGGTCGCCGAGTTGAGCGATTCCTCGAGTGCGAACTCCAGAGTGACATGGCCGAAGTAGCGGTCCTTGTAGTTGTTCGGCGTCCAACTCATGTCGCCGTATTCCCAGGTGAAGGGCGCATCCTCGATGTATGTGGTCGGCAGGAATTTTTCCGGGCCGCCGTCGAGCGTCTCTTCGAATGCGGCGAGATAGGTCACCGGCTTGAAGACGGAGCCGGGCTGACGCTTGCTCTGTACGACGCGATTGAACTGGCTTTCCTCGTAGTTCCGTCCGCCGACCATCGCGCGGATCTTGCCGCTCTGCGGTTCGAGCGAGATGAGGCACGATTCGAGCTTGTCCTTTTCTTCACGCCTGACCAGCTTCGCATGCTTGGCTTCGAGGTCCGAGAGGTTGTGCTCGATTGCGTGCTCGGCGAGCTTCTCGGTGTGTACATCGAGTGTGGTGAAGATGCGCAGGCCCTCGGCGCTCAGCACGGACGGCGGATAGCGCTCCTCGAGCTCCTTCTTCACGTAATCGACGAAGTACGGTGCGTCGTTGTTCTCGGTGTAAACTTCGCGAGGATGCATCAGCTCAGCGACGGCGACATCGTAGGCGGCCTTGCTGATGTAGCCGTCCTGCAGCATTGAGGCCAACACCTCGTCGCGGCGTTGGCGCGCGGCCTCGGGGTGCTTCAGCGGGTTCAGGCGGTTGGGCGAGCTTATCATTCCGGCAATCGTCGCCATCTCGCCGATCGTGAGGTCGCGTGGCTCTTTGGAGAAGTAGAACTCAGACGCCTCCCACACGCCGTAGATTCCCTCCTGACCGCGCTGCCCGAGGTAGATGTCGTTGATATAGTTCTCGAGGATTTCGTCCTTCGAGTAGCGCTGCTCGGCGATATAAGCCATCAGCGCTTCCTTGATCTTGCGCTTATAGCTTCGCTGTGGAGTGAGGAAGAAGTTCTTCATCAACTGCTGCGTGAGAGTCGAGCCGCCCTGGCGCGTGTGGCCGGAAGTGAAATCGATCCACGCGGCCTTGATCGTGCGCACGATGTCGATGCCGTGATGCTCGTAGAAGCGATGGTCCTCGGCGGCGAGGATCGCATCGGTCATGGCGGGCGGGATCTGCGAGAGGCGCACCAGGCGGCGCTGCTGCCAATCGCCCTGGAAGATTCCGCTGATGAGCTCGGGCTCGAGCTCGAAGGAATAGATCGGGCGATGCGTCGCGGGATCCTCCATCGACACGATGGCTTCGCCCTTGAGATCCAACTGCACGATCTCGCCGGGCTCGTTGCGATAGGGATAGGCGAAGCTGTGCAGAAAAATCACGAGCGCGCCGCGCGGCTTGTCATAACTATACTCGCCGCGGGTCGTGACCTTGCCGGGGTCCACGCGATGGTAGTTGAGGCGCGCGAGACGCTGGAAAAATCCGACAGCGGACAGCGAGGTGCCGGGATAAACCAGGAGCGAATCGGAATAGATGCGCGACGGGATGTCCCAGCGCTTGCCGGAAAAGCGCGCCACGACTTCATCTTCGAGCTGATGGTAGTAGCTCATGAAGATGTAGAGCGTGGGCGGAATCGCGAACAGGACTATCGCGCCGATCACGATCAACGCGATCTTCAGGATTCGTTTAAACATGCGACCGCGGCCGTCAGTAACTATTCGTGTGGATCCGCGGAGCGATCCTCAGGCCTCGGGTTTGAGCGCGATGTATTCGGTGTTGTCCCCGCGCTTGATTAAGAGCAGGACGATCTTGCCTTTGCCGCTCGTCTGCAATGCCTTCTGATACGCGCTCACATCGCGGATCGGCTCGCGATTGATCTCGACGATGACGTCGCGCGCGCGCAACCCCGCCTCGTCGGCACGGCTTCCTGGCTGCACCGATGAAATCACCACGCCGGTGACAGTGTCGAGGCCGAGTTCATGCGCTAGATCGGGACTCAAGTCCTTGACGTGGAGGCCGAACGGGGAAGGCGCGCCAATGTCGGGCCTATCTTGATTCTCAGCAGAGGCGAGTTCCTCCTCGTGGGATTCGGTGACGACCAGCGGCAAGTCGATGGTGTGCTTGTCCCGAATGATCCTAAGTGTCGATGTATGATTGAGCGGCGTCTCACCGACGCGCAGCACGAGGTCGTGCGAGTTCGCGATCGGCTGGCCGTCGAGCGCAACGATCACGTCCCCGCGCTTGACTCCTGCTGCCTTGGCAGGTCCGTTTTTAAGCACCTCGGCCACCAGCGCCCCTCGCGAATCGGGCAGGCCGAGCGACTCGGCGAGTTCTGGTGTGATCTGCTGGACGTAGACGCCGAGCCATCCCCGCACGACTTTGCCGGAGGTCCTGAGCTGGGATAGCTCATCCTTGATCATGTTGACCGGGATCGCGAAACCGATACCCATGTTGGAGCCGGTACGGGTGTAGATGGCGGAGTTCATGCCGATCACTTCGCCGCGCAGGTTGATCAGCGGTCCGCCCGAGTTACCCGGATTGATCGACGCGTCGGTCTGGATGAAGTCGTCGTAGTTATCGGGGATAAAGCGGCCCTTGGCGCTCACGATTCCGACGGTCACCGAATGATCGAAGCCGAACGGATTTCCGATCGCCATCACCCACTGCCCGACTTTCACGTCGTCGGAATTGCCGAGCGGTGCGACCGGCAGGTCATGCTTGGGGTCGATCTTGAGCAGTGCCACGTCGCTCTTCTCATCGTGTCCGATCAGCCTCGCGATGTAGTTGGTACCGTCCTGCAGCGTGACCGTGATCTTGGCGGGATGATCGACGACGTGATCGTTGGTGAGCACATAACCGTCTTTGCTTACTATGAAACCGGAGCCAAGGCTCTTGGAGTGTTGTGGACCTTCCTCAAGCGGGTTGCGATGCGGGCCTTCCATCCCGGGAATGTCGCTGGCCTCGCCGGGATCGTCGGCCTCGTCGGTTGAGATATTCACGACCGCGGGGCTCAGCTTTGCTGAAAGTTCAACGAAATCGGGCAGCGTCTGGACCTTGGCGATATGACCACTGTCAGCAGGAAGTTCGGTCCAGAATTGCGACGAAGCCGCAGCAGCAGCTGGCGTCGGGGCCGAGGCGCTCAGCATCAGGACGAGCGCCGAACTAAAAACCAATGTCAGCCGAAAAAACTTATGTGGCATTGCAAACGACGCAAGCGCTCCTAACCAGCGGAGTGCTTTGCCAATTCAACGTATTTCATCCTGAGATCAAAGAGAATCGCCTCCAGCAGGTTATTCTCTTCCTGATCGAGATTACCGCGAGTCTTCTCTCGGAGCACGCCCAGAATATCAATTAGCTGGCGCGCCGCGTCGAGATCGCGCTGGTTCTTGCCCGTCACCGGATCGGCCATCTCGCCGAGAGCCGCCAACGCCTGCGTAGAGAGGCTGATGAGAAACATCGAGAAGTTGATCTCGACGTTCGGCGCATTAGCCGACGGCTTCGCGGTTTCCTCCCTGGCAGGTGGGGGTTGCGGCTCCGGAGCGGCACTTTCCTCGGGTTCGCCGGACCGCGCCTCACCTTCAGCGGAGAATCGGCGCCGATCCTGAACCTTGAAGCTCTTGTCCTTTCCTTCGGATTCTTCCATCGACATTATGCTGCTGATTCTCCCGCCATTTTCTCAAGCCTGCGGATTCGCTCCTCTATCGGCGGATGGGTGGAGAAGAGCCGCGCGATTCCGGCGGCGCTCAGCGGGTTCACGATAAATAGGTGCGCGGTCGCAGGGCTCGCAGGTAGCGGCATCCGCTCGTTGGCGGCCTCGAGCTTTCGGAGCGCGTTCGCCAGCAGGAGAGGATTATGGGTGAGGCGCGCGCCGCTCGCGTCGGCCTGGTACTCACGCGTGCGTGAGATCGCGAGCTGAATCAGTGACGCGGCGATTGGGGCGAGAATACCCGCGATCAGGAGGCCAACGATTCCGCCTTCCTCATCATCGCGCTCGCCGATACCGAAGATCGCTCCCCACCTGATCCACGTCCCGATCATCATGATCGCGCCGGCAAGTGTCGCCGCGATCGAGCTGGTGAGAATGTCGCGATTAATTACGTGCGAGAGTTCATGCCCGATGACGCCCTTCAATTCCTCGCGCGTGCAGATGCGCATGATACCGCGCGTGACAGCGACGGCGGCATGATTCGGATTGCGCCCGGTGGCGAAGGCGTTGGGCGTGTCGGTGTCGATCATGTAAAGCCGGGGCATCGGGATTCGCGCCGCGGTCGCGAGCTCATTGACGATCGAATAAAGCTCGGGCGCGGAAGACGCGTCGAGTTCCTGCGCGCCATAGGCTCGCAATACTACCTTGTCCGAGAACCAGTAGCTGAAGAAATTAATCACTGCCGCAATCACGAACGCGATAGCAACGCCGTGGCGGCCGCCAATCAGTCCGCCCAGCACCATCAGAAGTCCGGTCATCAAGCCCAGGAGCAGGGTGGTCTTGAAGAAACTCGACATGTCAGATTCCTCGGACCATACGACAGGAAGTCAACGGCGCGCGTCGTTCTCGCCGAGCCGGCGAACGCAAGCAACGTAAGCTCTTGTTCTTTGCGGGTTCACGGTCCCGAAGCAGGGTCGTATAACGAAGCTACGCCACGATGTTTTTACAGTCAACGTACGACGGTTTGGCGAGCGCGATTCTCGGCGCGGCGCCCGAGGACCGCTTGCACCAACGCATAGACCTCGACAGGCGTGATAGTGGCGAGATCGCTTCGAGCAATCACGACAACCTCGCCCCGAGGCCGCCATCGATCCGGACTCGTCGGTCCGAAAATGACTACGCCAGGCGTTCTGGTCGCCGCCGCGAGATGTGAGACGCCCGAATCGTTGCCGACGAACGCCGCCGCGAGCCGCGCGATACCGGCCACGACCGCGAGGCCAACACAGCGAAGAACGGGCACCCCGGGGAAGTTGAAGTCGACGCCTTCCTCGGCGGGTCCGAGCACGACAGCTACTTGGATCGTGCTGAGAAGCGAGCCAATAAGCTCCCGGTAGTCGGAGGCAGGCCAATTCTTGAGCGGACTTCCGCTGCCTGGAAAGATGGCAACGAAACCATAATTGGGGCTGATTCCCGCAGCTTCGAGTGCACGCCGCGCAAGGGCAAGATCATCAGACGCTAGCGTCAGCCGAAATTCCGGCGCGTCGTTTTCAATTCCGAGCGCGCGCAAATAGCCCGCGGCGACATGCCCCTCGCCTTCGGGACGAAACGGAAGGAAAGTCACACGCCCCGGCGCGCACAGCCCAAGCGCCCGCCGAAAGCGCGGATCACCGCTCGCGAAGAACGAATAGATGCGATCGAACCGCCCGAAGAAGTCCCTCGCCCCGGATGCGGGCGCGTCGCCATCGGCGAACAGCGCCGCCACTTCGCGGCGATCGATTGAATGCCCCCGCGCGATTGCCATTCGTCCCGGCGCGAAACGGGCCAGCTCAGCCTTCGCCATCAGTTCGATCTTGGCGTGGCGATGGTGCCGTGCGATTTCCTCAATCGCGGATCCAGCGCAGATCAAATCACCGAGCGTGCCCGGGAAGATGACGAGCACACGCTTCTCCGGCACCGATTCTGGCGATTGCAGCGCGGCCATGCGTGCGATCGTAGCAGGCATCTTCAACGGTCGCATGGTGCCGCCAAATACGGCTAGAATCGCGCCATGCCGGTCAGCGTTGCAGAATCGCCCCTCGAATTAATCGGCCACACACCAGTCGTCCGCCTCAACCGTATCCCGGGCAAGGACGACGCCGAAATCTGGGCCAAGCTCGAGAACTTCAATCCCGGCGGCAGCGTCAAGGACCGTATCTGCCTCGCGATGATCGAGGCCGCCGAAGAAGCCGGGCGCATCAAGGCCGGCGACACTATTGTCGAGCCGACCTCGGGCAACACTGGAATCGGACTTGCGCTCGTCGCCGCCGTGAAGGGCTATCGCTTGATTCTCACGATGCCCGATACGATGAGCGAGGAGCGCCGCTCGCTGCTGGTCGCATATGGTGCGGAACTGGTGCTGACGCCCGACACGCGCGGCATGCATGGCGCGATCGCCAAGGCTGAGGAGCTATGCCGTGAGAATCCGCGCTACTTCATGCCGCAGCAGTTCAGCAATTCGGCGAATCCCGACGTGCACTACCGCAGCACGGGTCCCGAGTTGCTTGAGCAATTCCCAAAGCTCGACGCTTTCGTCGCCGGAGTCGGCACGGGCGGCACAATCACCGGCGCGGGCCATTACCTGCGTGAGCATCTCAACAACAAAGTTCTCATAGTTGCCGTTGAGCCGAAAAACTCACCCGTGCTATCGGGCGGCGAGCCGGGATTTCACAAGATCCAGGGAATCGGCGCAGGCTTCGTTCCGAAAAACCTCGATACCAAGGTTTACGATGAGGTGATTGCGGTAAGTGACGAGGACGCCGCGATCTTCTCGCGCCGACTCGCGCGCGAGGAAGGAATCCTGGTCGGCATCTCATCGGGAGCCAATTGCTTCGCCGCGCTGCAGGTCGCGAAGCGGCTCGGCAAGGGTAAGATCGTAGTCGTGGTGTTCTGCGACACCGGCGAGCGCTACCTCACGACCGATCTCTTCCAGGCCGAGGGCATCTGAAACTTCGTCTTCATCTGGCCATGAGCGACACACTGCATCAGAAGCTCGATCGGCTGCGCGGGATTTTCATGCCGATGAAATCGCTGATCGTCGCGTTCTCGGGCGGCGTCGATTCGACATTCGTGCTGCGCGTTGCTCACGGGACAATCGGCGAGCGGGTGCTTGCGCTCACGACCACGTCGCCGACAATGCCCGACGAGGATCGCGAGTCGGCGATTGCGATGGCCCAGCTTATCGGCGCGCGCCACATCCTGATCGAATCGAACGAGCTCGAAGTGCCCGGCTACGCGCAGAATCCGCTCAACCGATGCTACCTCTGCAAGCACAACCTCTTCACCGTGTGCGAGGCGAAGGCCGCGGAGCTTGAGATCGATGAAATCGTCGATGGACTGAACCTCGATGATTTGCACGATTATCGTCCCGGGATGCGGGCCGCATCGGAGAAGCGCGTGCGTCATCCTCTGGTCGAGGCGGAACTGACCAAGGCCGAAATCCGCGAACTCTCGCGAGAGCTGGGACTCCCAACCTGGGATCGACCCGCGTCGCCATGCCTCTCATCGCGATTTCCATACGGCACCGAGATCACGCGCGAAGGGCTTCGGCGCGTCGGTGAGGGCGAAAAAGTGCTGCACGCGCTCGGCTTCAAGGTCGCGCGCGTTCGCTATCACGGCGACGTCGCCCGGCTGGAGCTTGAACAGAGCGAGATCGCGCGCGCCTTCGAACCCGCGGTCCGCAACAAGATCGACCGCGAGCTGAAGCAGCTCGGCTTTCGCTTTATCGCAATCGATTTAAGAGGATTCCGCTCAGGTTCGCTCAACGAAGGCGTTGTAACTCCAACTGTCCGGGAGCGTTAAAACCCTTTACAGACGCGGTATCTATCACTTCCGGGGTTCATTTCCGTTGAACCTCGCGTGCATGTCTGTCAAATAGTGACGACATGCCCGATGACGGCTCAAAGCGCGTCTCGGCCGGCGGTGTGGTCGGCGGAGCGACTGCAATTGCGACCGCGATCGCGGCTGTACTAGGCGTCCTCAATCAGCTCGGTTACATCGGCAGCCATGAAGAATCAAAGCCGCCGGTCATAATCATGACCACTCCCGCAGCAGTTGCGAGCCCCGCGCTTCGGGTCGCGCCACCAGTGCCGGTGGCGCAGGCGAGCCAAGCGGCCCCCGTCGCGCAGGCCAACGCGACCCCTGTGCATCACAAGCACGTAGCGCACAAGCCACGTCCCGCGCCGGTCGAAGAGGCCGCATCCAACGATGAGCCTGCAGAGAAGCCATTGGTGATCGCCCGCGCGACCCCGGCAGTCGAGGCTGCCGCTACTGTTGCACCGGCGCCATCACCGGCAGCCGCGCCGCCTCCGCCCGAGGCGCCATCCGCTTCAGCCTCGCTCGCGATGATCGAGCCACCCGCGCACGGACTATCCGGCGCGTGGGTCGATGAATCGATTGGCGCCTGCCATCTGATAAATGAGAGCGGCGGCTCCTTCAGTGTTACCAATTATGATCCGTCGACCGGCGAAGTGATGAGCTACGGCGACGGCACCATTGACGGCAATCACGTTTCCATCATCTTCCGCGGTCATCGCGTGATGGCGGACTTTCACATCTCGCAGTCTCACAACACGCTCTACGGCAAGATTACGCGGCCGACCGGCATCTTCCGCTCGTTGTGGCGCTATGTGGGGCCGGCCTGCCAGAAGCCGGCCGGCTGAGCACCCGTCGCGGATTTTGTCGTCGCGCGTTCGTTAGGCGCGCATCGATTCCTGCATCTCGACGACCGACGGTTTGGTACGAATCTCCAGGATGTGGCCGTTCAGGTCGGGGAAGTAAACTGTCCGCGCGCCCTTGTTGTCCCGCACCTGCATGTCCTCGCGTGAGTAGGGCCCGCTGCCGTACTTCAGGCCTTTGGCCTTGACGCGGCCGAAGATCGCGTCGAACTCCGCGTCGCTCACATGGAACGCGTAGTGATGGATGGCGAATCTGTCGCCCCAGCGATCGTCGAAATCGAGCGAGAGCGTGTCGTTGATTCGCACCGGCGCGAACGGCCCCATCGGACCGTCATAGCGGAGCCCGAAGAGCTCGGCGAAGAACGTTGCCGATGCAACCTTGTCGTGGGCGGGAACGATCGTGTGGTCCAGCATGATGGCCATGGCAATCCTCCATCGTTGTCGCGGCTGGTCTATCCGTTAATTTGGTTTCCCGTTACTTCGATTCCTAAAGTATTCCCTTTCTAAAGTAAGTCAAGCGGACGCTTGCGTAAACCGTTCACGATTTCTTGCCCAGCGGGGTGTACGTGATGCGGATCGAAAACTTCGACGGATCGCTCGGGCTCGGCGCGATCACCACGCTATCCAGCACCTTCTCCTTGCTGAAGCTCCGGTTATAGACCTTGCGCGCGGGCACCGCGACCTTGGGGCCCAAAGTGAAGCCGGCCTTCGGAATTTCAGTCTCGTAGAAATCGACCAGCGACTTGTAGTCGCCGGGCGCCGTGAACTCGGCCGAGTAAACTACTCCCTTGTTCGGCTGCGTTGACGAGACGAGTGTCGCGCCCTTCGGCAGCGGGATGCGCGCGTCCCAGTCCGGTGGCATGCTCGAGCCACTCGTGGCCGCCCACGAGCAGGTGGTTCTTCCCGGTAGCGGGCTTACGATCACCAAGGCCGCCACAATTGCTAGCATCGATATTTTCACGTTTTCCCGACACGGGTTCATTCGATCACTCAGCGCACTCGATATCGCGGTCAGTTGCGGACCAGGTCACGGAAGTTGCCGGCGAAGAATCGCTCCTTCACCGATTCAGGATGATTAGCAAGGCTCGCCTCAAACCTGCCGATCGGATCACGCCCGCCCTCGGCATGAGGATAGTCGGTCGAGAAGAGATAAAGCCGATCGCTCGATTGGATTACGAGCTCACCTACGTCCTCGAACGGATACGGCGTGAAGCGGAGCTGCTCGTCCATCTGCTCCGACGGGCGGCGCTTCATCTCGCGCAGGTGCGGCTCGGGCTTGGACCACACCGCGACGATGTGATCGAGCCGCCGGCGCATCGACGGAACCCATCCCGCGCCGAGCTCGATACATCCGCCGCGCAGTTCCGGAAAGCGCTCGAGCACGCCGTCGAGAATCAGCACCGAGAGGAAGCGCTCGGCCGAATGGAATATGCAGGTCATGTCCTTCGAGCCGACGACCTCGGCGCCGCCGCGCGCAGTCTTGTGATCGGTGCCGTCGTTCATCCAGTCGGGATCGATCGAGAGCTTGCTGCTGCCGACATGGAGCACGAACGGCGCGCGCGCCTCCGCAAGCCGGGCCCAAATGCGATTGTGATCGCGATGCCCCGGCGAGCGGCCCGGCGCGTCCGACGGCAGCATGAACATCGTGAGGCCTTCCTTGAGCGCGCGATCGAGCTCCGCCGCCGTGCGCTCCGGATCATCGAGCACGAGCACGCCCACGCCGATGAGCCGCGGATCATCGGAGACGAAGGAGCGCATCGCGCGGTTGAATGCCCGCACCGCCCCGTAGCGAACCTCGCGGTCGTGCGAGCCGAAGAGCACGGCCGCCGCGAACGAAGAGAAGATCACCTGCCGCTCGATGTTGAGATTATCGAGCACCGCGCCCCGCTCCTTTGCGTTGAACGCGCCGAGCGCCGCGTACCATTTCGGCCCGCGGAGGATTCGATCGCCCATCGCCTTCAGCTCGGCGACCACCTCGGGCGAATGCGCGTGCTCACCGCCCATGGGAAATCCCGCGAGTGTCGCGTCGAGCGAGCCGACGGGCAACAGTGGGGGAAGCCGATCGCGAATCGATGGATCTGCGAAGGCAGTGAGGAAATCCGGCAGCTCCATGATGTGGCTGTCGGCGTCGCATAGAACTCGTGCGGTCATGGCTTTTGAGTATCGCCCCAGTCGCGCTCAGAGCAAGCTAGCAGAAAAACGAAACGGGAGCGGCGGTTGCCGCTCCCGCTTTTCATTCATCCAGCTGAGCCGCGATCAGGCCGCGACGCCGTGACGCAGCAGCTTGCCCGGCGATGCTCCCGTGCACTTGCCGTCGCTGAAGGTCTCTACCCCGTTCACGATGATCGAGTGATAGCCCTTGGCGCGCTGCACGCGGCGCCATTCGCCGCCCGGCAAGTCGTGCGTAACTTCACCGATCCAGTCGGGCTCGATGCCGAGGCCGTCCAGGTCGTACACGACCACGTCCGCCGCCGCGCCCTGGCGCAGGATACCGCGATCGCGGAAACCCGCCGCGTGGGCCGGCAGAGCCGACAAGCGGTAATGCGCCTCTTCGAGTGTGACCTTCTGCTCGTCGCGCACCATCCAGCGGAGGAAGTCCGTCGTGAATGCGCCACCCGTGAAGAACTTGGTATGCGCGCCGCCGTCGGAGACGCCCGGGAAGGTGTACATCGAGCTGTTGATGATCTCGGCGTTAAACTCCGCGTTAAACTGGGGCTCGGCCTGCAGGAACTCGGCCTTCAGGTCGGTCGCGAGCGCGAGGTCGATCATCACATCCACCGGATGCCGTCCCTCTTCCTCGCCGATCTGGCCGAGCGACTTGCCCACGTACTTCTCGAGCTCGGGCTTGTTCTCGACCCACTGCACGATGAGCTTTTTGAGCCGCCCGCCGATTCCGGGCGCGTTCTTGTCGAGCGCGTACATCGAGCGGTCGCTCTTCACCGCGGCGCGAATCGCGGGGTCGTGCATCTTCTTGATCTTCTCTTCCTTGGTGCCGGTCGTCATCTCGCGCCACGCCGGAGCCATGTCGTAGAGGTTCCAATGCTCGAGCGTAAAGGCGAAGCCGCTTCGCACCGTGCCGGCCTGGCCGAAGATCGGGAGGCCCTTGGCGCGAGCCTTGTGCAGCCAGTTGAGGCTCTTGCGATGAATATCCGGGTTGCGCGTGCTCGCCGTGATTGCCTGGAAAAGAATCGGCCGCTGCGCGGTGGCCGCGAGATTCTCAACGAATGCGAGGTCTTCCTTTATATGCCCCGTCGCCTGCGTGATCTCGATAAATCCCTCGTCGCGCGCGGCGAGCACGCGGGCGAGGTTCAGGATATCCTCGTCGCACATCGTGTCGGTCACCATCGGCGAGCCGTCAAAGTCGGCCTGCGCCGAATGTTTGCCGAGGCGCTGAATCGAGAATCCGCAAAGCCCGGCGTCCATGCCCTCGCTCAGGAGCCGCGCCATCGTGCTGCGCTCAGCCTCCGTCGCGGGCCGCGTCTTCGCCGCATCGAGCCCCATGACGTAGGTCATGAGCGAGGCGGTCGGCATGTATTGGATGCAGTTGACGCCCTTGGCCGCACGGTCGAGCGAGTCGAGGTACTGCGGAATTGTCTCCCAGTCCCAGCTCATCCCCTGCTTCATCGATTCGTAAGGAATCGCCTCCGTGCGCGTCATCGTGAGCATCGAGCGGTCGCGGAAGTCGGGCTTCACCGGGGCGAAGCCGAAGCCGCAGTTGCCGAGCACGACCGACGTCACGCCGTGCCATCCCGAGATCGTGCACCACGGATCCCATCGGATTTGCGCATCGTAATGCGTGTGCAGATCGACGAAGCCCGGCGCGACGATCATGCCGTCGGCCTCGATCACTTTCTGCGCCGAACCACTGGCGCGTCCGCCGATCTGCGCGATCTTGCCGTCTTTGATCCATACGTCGCCGCGAAAGCGCGGAACCCGCGTGCCGTCGACGACCGTGCCGCCTTTAATTTGAAGATCAAATTCCGCCATTGTTCCCTCCTGGGTCGGTAAGGACATTGCGAGCGGTCGCCGATGCTGAGACGCCGCTAATACTGGTTTATCTGGATTCTTATGCAAGCGCACGGAAAATTCCAACCGAAATCGCATTTCGACAGCGCGTCAGAATCGACTCGCGGAGCGCCGCCGGTCAGTCGCATCGATCGTCGGGTTGCGATGGCGCAATCAGCGAAAGTTCGCTAGCTAAGCTAGCGGATTGGGGATCGGTTCTCACGCAGCGGGGCGAGGAGGGATTTCATATGAATGGGCTCAAGGACAAGGTCGCGATCGTTTCCGCCGCGGCCGGCGGCGGAATCGGCAAGGCCACGGCAACGCGATTCGCCGAAGAGGGCGCAATCGTTATCGTCACCGACAGCCACGAGCGGCGCACGCTTGAAACCGCCGAGGCCCTGAATGCGCGATTTCCCGGGCGCATCGACGGCCACGCTCTCGACGTATCGAGCCGCGACAATATCGAGCGCGTGGTTGGTGCGGTGCTTCAGAAGCGCGGCCGCATCGATATCCTCGTCAACAACGCCGGCATCAACGTGCTCGGCAAGGTGGACGAGCTCAAGCCCGACGACTGGAGCCGCGTCCTCGACGTGAACCTGAGCGGCGCGTTCCACTTGATTCGCGCAGTGTTGCCATCGATGAAGAAGAATCACTCCGGCGCGATCGTTAACGTGTCGTCCGTCGCGGCGTGGTGGGCGATCGGCGGCTCCGACGCTCCCTACGCGTCGGCGAAAGCCGGGATGCTCGCGCTGACGCGCACGGTCGCGTCCGAAGTCGGCCCGCACGGGATCCGCTGCAATGCCGTGGCGCCGGGAATCATCCTGACGAAATGGGTCGAGAAAAACCTGACGGGCATCGCGCGCGAGGCTGACCGCACTCCGATGCGCCGGTTGGGCAAGCCCGAGGATATCGCGGCCGCGATCGCGTTCCTCGCCTCCGACGACGCGTCGTTTATCACTGGCGAAGCGTTGACCGTGAGCGGCGGCTACTACATGCATCCCTGAGCGCGCTGATGGAGTTTCAGCGATGGTCATCCAGATTTACAGCATGACCTCAGTTGCGGACGCGGTTGCGACTGCGGAAGCGGGCGCCGATCTCATCGGCGTCGTGGTGGCCGAGCCGGGCCTGGTGCCCGAAGCGATCGACGCCGAGCTCGCGCGCGAGATCCACGCGGCGATCCGCCCGCGCTCACGGGGAATCGTGCTCTCGCTGTCCGACGATCGCGACGAGATCTGCGCGATGGTCGATAAGGTGCGGCCGGATATCGTGCATATCGCGGCGCGC
>JASHQJ010000398.1 GCA_030037595.1 Candidatus Binataceae bacterium | reverse complement strand
TGAGGGCTTTTGCCTCGGGTAAGGTCCGGGCCAGAACGACGCGCCGTGCGATGGTGTCTTACTCCTCCGGTCGGCGGTGTGAAGTCGCCTCATCATCAACCCAGTCCTCCTCCGTGTATGTCATTCCACCGCGACCGGGTACCGTACGCTCCGGTCCAGCCTGGTAGAGTGAGCAAGCGCAAGGACCGTAGCAGAAGGTCTCGGTTCGGTAGCGGCGCCGACTCGGATTCCACTGATCGATGATCATCTCGACCGGCATCCGGCATCCCCAGATGCAGCTACCGCACTTCTGCTGGAAGGTTCGCGCGGCAAGTCGCCGATGACCGCGTTCGCGGTATACCGCAAGCGGCGGCGGAACGCCGCACCATGGGGGCGGCATGGTCGCGTCCTTCGCCTCAGGAAGCCCGACTTTCAACTTGCTGACCTTGTAGAATTCGACCGTCTCGAGCCGCGGATCCGGAACCGGCAGCGCAACGCCGGAGACAACAGTCCCTGCCTGGAATTGGTGTTTGGCATGCGCGCCTTGCCCTACCCCGACCAGAAATTCTCGAGCTTCGCTACCCACCCTGCCACGCACGTTTAGGGTATAGCCCAGGTAGGTGTGGCTGCGCTGATCGAACGAGCGGGTCAACCGGATCCGCGGTTGCACCGAAAGCAACGCGCCCTGCCACGTCATCTGGTCGGCGGAGTCCTTGCGTGAGAGCGTCACGCCGCAAGTCTCTGCAGGCTGTATTCGTGATGCAGTCCGCCCAAGATCTGTCTGGCCACGACTTGATGGCCGACCGGAAGGCGGTGTCCGCAGCATCTGACTGGCGGGTCGCTCAACCTGGGATGGGGAATGCCTGGTCCGAGGGAGGAATGCGGTCTGCCGCGGTTATAGTGAGCCATCCAAGACAACAGGATTTTTCTCAAGTGTCGTTCGCTCAACGGAATAATCCAGTCTAGACACTCCCGCCGCAGGGACCCGAGCAGCCTTTCGCAAAGTGAGTTCGCCTGCGGACTGTGCTTCGGCGTGGAGACCACGTTGAGGCCGAGCCGGTTCAGCGAAGCATCCAGTTCGCCAGAAAAGATCGCGTCATGGTCGTGGATGATGAAGCGATACTCGTGGTCGGAAGGAATGGCTTCTCTCAGCTGCTGGAGGGTCCAGGCGGCGGTGGGATGGGCGGTGGCGTTGAGGCCAATCAGCCGACGCGAAGCATGTTCCATTACCACCAACACGTAGAGGACTCGGAAGGCGGAAGTCACTACGATGCAGAAGTCACAGGCGACAATGAATCGAGCGTGATTCCGGAGAAATACTGCCCAGCGCTGGTCGCCCCGAGGTCCGCCGGTCGGCGGCGATGGCAACTTCGGCAGGTACTTCCGGACGCTCCGCGGCGACAAGCGCAGGCCGAGCTTCAGCAGCAGTTCGTTCGCGATCCTTTCCTCGCCCCACGAGGGATTCTCGCGCGCTATGGTTCGTATCAGATGTTGGAGCTCTACAGGGATCGGTCGCCGGCCAGCTTCGGACTTCCAGCGCCAGAAAAGACGCCAGCCCTTGCGGTGCCAGGTGACCAAGGTCCTGGGCCTCACCACGATCAAAGCGTCTCGCCAATTGAACCAGCGGCTCAGCAGCACCAGCGTCAGGCGGGTCGGATTGTCGGCACGTCGGGACTTGACCTTGCGCTCCTGATAGAATGCCAGCTGCTTTCGCAGGAACAGATTCTCCGCCGCGAGCGAGGTTCTGGAGCGCAAAACCAGACGCAGAAAGCGGACCAGATCGCCCAGTATCCTCAACCAACTCTGCGCTAAGCACATCATGCAAGAGGTGCCCCTTCGTCGGCGTTCTCTTCTTAAAATCTCTAACAGCTATGCGGGTTTCAAGCCCGAGCAAATGTTTTTGCGGACCACAGCGGGCAGCACATGAAACACAAAATGTCCTCAACCACTTCGGAGCTGGTACGTACAGCCATGATGACGAATAAGCCGAACAGTCTTGTCTCGAACGATTGTGTAGTCCAGGCTATGCTACCCGCTTAAGGGGCGCTTTCGGCCATCGGCCATCGCGCAGGTTTAGGAATACGGAGATGCCTGAGTTTAAAAAGATTCTCTGCCCGGTTCAGTTCGATCCAAACTCCTTTCGCGCACTCCGCTTGGCGGGCGAGATGTCGCAGCGGCAGAGTGCTGACCTTTACGTGCTTCACGTAGTAGATGTAGCGATACCCCCCAAGGCCGAGGTGACAGTACCTTTCGACAAAATGGAGGTCGCTGTAACGACCAGGCTTGAGCGACTGGCTCGCCAGAAAATCGATGCAAAGATTCGCCATGAGATTCAGGTCGAGTCAGGCGATCCCGCTCTGAAGGTTCTCGGCGCAGCGAAGCGTCTGCATGCAGATCTAATCGTCATGGCAACGCACGGGCGCAAGGGACTTCGCCGTCTTGTTCTCGGAAGCGTCGCGGAACGCGTCGTTCGTGAGGCGCCCTGCCCAGTGCTTACCTTGACACCGACAGCTGGGCGCGTTCGGAAGTCACGAATTCGGAACCGGCCAAAGACTTGAGGAGGCTGGAAACAAGATGAAGGGGAAAACGAAAATCCATCTTTGATGCGCCGTACTCGCGCTGCTCGGGGATTATCTTGCTCCAGAGCTACCTGTCTGTGGCGAAATCCAATTCATGCGGCTATTGGGGTCTGGAATAAGCCGTTGCAGTGTTGCCGCCAGCGATATGACTGAAGGCTTGCGATTGGAGGAGGAGGTGCGCCGCTGCATTGAGCCGGCGTAGCTCCAGCCAATCCGCTGTGACACCGGTGTTGGTTGTAATAGGCTTTGTAATTCTCGAGCTTTCTCTCAAGATCGCTTTGGTTCCAGAATAAGGTCCGATCGAGATACTCGCGCCGCACGGTCCCGATCAGTCGCTCAACGAAGGCATGGGAACGAGGAGTACAGGGAATGGCTTTGATCTCAT
>JASHQJ010000039.1 GCA_030037595.1 Candidatus Binataceae bacterium | reverse complement strand
GCATCACATCGGCAGATTCCTTTCCCAGAGGATCGAGTCTTAGCTGCGTGTAGTAGGTCTTCGATCCCCACTGATGGGAATACTCGGCGGGGCGGTAATTCACTAGCAGCAGGATCTTCGCATTAGCGGTCGAGTCGGCGAGCAGGTTGAGGAACTCCTGGGTCTGCTCGTCAATCCAGTGGAGGTCCTCGAACATTACCATCAGCGGCTGATTGAGCGACTCGCGCAAGAGAATCCGTTTGATCGCATCGAGGGTGCGGCGCTTCTTGACCTGCGCGTCCATCTGGGCGAGCGGGTCCTCACCTTCGACGATCCCGAGCAGTGCGAACAGATAGGGACGAGTGTCCTCCAACGCTGGATCGAGAGTTACGACTCGTCCGTTGACCTTCTCCCGCCGTGTACGGGCATCGTCGTCCGACGTGATCTTGAAATAGGTGTGCAGCAGGTCGAGCACCGGCAGATACGCCGACGCTTTGCCATGCGAAGCTGAGATCGCCTCGAGCACCATCCAGCCCGACTGGTTCTTCGCCTTGAACTCGAAGAACAGCCGCGATTTGCCAACTCCGGCCTCCGCCATCGCACCGACGATCTGGCCGTGTCCTTGCCTGGCAAGCTCCGCGGCATGCATGAGCGCCTCCATTTCCCGCTCGCGTCCCACGAATCTCGTGTAGCCGCGACTGGCTGCGCGTTGCAGCCGCGTGCGCAGCGGGCCGAGCCCGGTGACCTCGTAAACGTTGACCGCTCGATCGACGCCCTTGACCTTCGTCGGTCCGAGAGGCTTGAGCGTGAAGTATCCTTCGCAGAGCTGGCGCGTCTGCTCGCTGACCGCGATCGACCCGGTCGGAGCCAAGGCCTGCATTCGAGATGCAAGATTGGTGGTGTGACCGATCGGGGTGTACTCGGTCTGCCGCGCGCCGGTCGCGATCGAACGAACCACGACCTCGCCCGTATTCGCCCCCATGCGAGCCTCGATCGGCAAGTTGCCGGCCTCACGCAGTTTCGACGAGTAGCGCTTCAACTCGTCCTGCATCCGCAGGGCAGCGTAAAGCGCGCGTTGCGGATGATCCTCATGAGCGACGGGTGCGCCGAACAGCGCGAAGATCCCATCGCCAGTGGATTGCACTACGTAGCCATCGTATCGATGCACCGCGTCGATCATCAGCTTCAGCGCAGGGTCGACAATCGCACGCGCTTCTTCAGGATCGAGGTCCTGCTCGAGTTCGGTGGAGCCCTTGATGTCGGCGAACAGCGCCGTGATGGTCTTGCGCTCGCCTTCGACCTTCTCGGAATCGCCCGAATCCGCGACTCGAATCGCGCCATCGCCCGGCTTCACCGTGGAAGTCGCAGCCGGAGAGGTCGTGACCGCCGTGCCGCATTCGCCGCAGAAGCGTTTGCCGGCGGGATTATCGGCGCCGCATTTCGGACATAGATTCGCCAATGGCGCCCCGCAATCGCCGCAGAATTTCTTGCTCTCGGGATTTTCGGCCCCGCACCTCGAGCAGCGCATCCGCGTGTCCCCCGCCACGAACGCCTCCAAATGGTCGCGATCTTAGTCGATGCGCTGGTTTAGGAGAATCGGCATATTAGCTCCGCGAATCGTCGAACTCGGTTAAGCGCCTGAGGGATGGCGGCCGCATCCAAATCTCGACAGGTCGCTCCGCGCCGCCACCCGGGCGCTCACCGATTCTCGTTGCGCCGCCATCCGCCTGCCCCCCATCGATGCTTCATTTCCACGTCGGGTACTTCAGTCGCTCTTCGTCCGGCGCGTCATATTCCTTGCCGAGCTTTGTCTGCCGATTGCGCATGTCGTCTTCCCTGGTCTCAAGCATCTGCGCCAGGGACGGCAGTATTTCGTGAATTCGACACTTGCACGCTGGATCCACGCACGGCCGCCGTACGAGCTCTTGTACCGCTCGAGTAACCAAGTCCCGCGTGATCGTCGCTCGTTGTCGACGCGTTGCATGTTCCGGAAAATCGAGAGACGAGACGCCTCTGTTTACCGACCAGCCAGAGCGATGATTCCGGCGATAGCGATAATCCCCCCTGTCATAGGCAGTCGAATATCTCGATGGACCGGCCAAAAGCAATGGACTGCAGAACGAATCTCAAGCTTAGCGCCGGATTGAGGTTCCGTCACTGTGCTCAACCAGCAAGCCAAGCTAAACGGGTCGCCATCTTCCATCCCGCGCGTTGTCCGTGCCCGGTTAGCTGTTCGACGGCGGTGCGGGCGGAATCGGCAGCGCTATGTCGGTCGCCATCTTCCATCCCGCGGGCGTCCTGATCCATTCGAGGATCATCAGGAACGGTTTCGGCACCGGCGTCTGACCCGCGTAGGCCACCGTGATTCGCACCGGGACGTAAGTCTCGGCGACGTCGTGGGTCAGGCCGACGACCTTCTCGCGCGAGTAATCGGGTTCAATTCGAAACGGTCCCTGGTAGAGGTCGTGGAAATGCTCCGTCACGCGGTCGGTGCCCCAGAAACCAGCCCAATTGCCCTCGGCCGCCGTTTTTGTCTTCGCGACGAACAGCGTCGACGGAGAATCCCACACCATCGGCCTGACGGCTTTGAGATCGTGCCGATTCTCGGCGGCGACCAATTGCCCGTAGAGAGTCTTCACCTCTGCGAGCGTGTGCGCGTCGAGGGGCTCAACGTAGACTCTCGATGGGGCAGGCTGCTGTCCCCATGCGGCGGCGCACGGCAGGAGGATCGGCAGTAGCGCGGACAAGAGTATGACGCGCGAGACCTTCATCGCTCTCCGATCATTGAGCCGGCTCGATAGAACTTGGCGTTAGTGTTGAGCAATCCTTTCGCCGAAGCTCGATCGGAACTGCATGTGGCCAATGCGTGCGAATCATCAGCGCCGAGGGTCCAGCACGACCACTCCCGTCGCTCGCCTCTCCTCGAGCATCCGGTGGGCTTCGGCCGTCTGACTCAATGGAAGTACGGTTGAGACGCTGGGACGAAGTGAGCCGTCGAGAGTGTGAGCGACGAGGAACGCCAGCGCCTCTTGGACCAGGTCGGGCCGCTGCGCGAGGAAGACGGGGACGTAGATGCCAGTCACCGTCTGACATTTCGTCATCAAGCGGCGTGGCGCGAACGGCGCGCCGGGCCCGCGCGTTGATCCGAAGATGATGTAGCGGCCGAACGTCGCCAAGCATTCGAAGTTCTGCTCGAAGATTTCGCCGCCAATCGATTCAAGGAGAATGTCAACGCCCCGGCCGCCAGTGGCGTCCAGCACCTCCTTGGGCCAATCGGGCTTGCCGTAATCAATGGCCACATCGGCACCGATGCTGCGGGCATATGCACGTCTCTCGTCGTTTCCGGCTGTCGCAATCACCTGCCCTGCACCAAGGATTTTGGCGATCTGAACCGCGATGCTGCCGACGCCGCCAGCCGCCCCGTGAACGAGCACGCTCTCTCCCGGCCGCAGTCTGGTCGATGCCGTGAGCGTCAGATAAGCGGTTGCTCCTTGGTCGGGAAGAGTTGCCATCGTGGCATCGTTGGCTGAATCGGGAACGACGACGACCATGCTCGACGGAGCAATAGCGAACTGCGCATAGCCGCCGCCGGCTGGCAGCAATGCTAGGACCTTCTTGCCGATCGGACTACGGTCCCCATGAGCGTCGACCTCGATTACTCTGCCGACGACCTGTAGTCCCGACACGCGAGGCAATGTGACGCCGCCGACATGGGTCTCGGCGCGCTGATAGACGCCCTGGCGCTCCCGGACGTCGGGAAAATTGACTCCGGCCGCAGTTACTTCAATCAGGACTTCATTCTTTAGAGGTGATGGGCGAGGAAGGTCGACATAGTCCAATACATCGGGACCGCCGAAGCGGGAAAATTGAATCGCTTTCATGGTTGCTACACCGGATCCTGAACTTTACTTTCTCAGAAGCGCCTGGCACGGCGCCTCGAAGTCTGCTCTGAAGAAAGGGTAATGCCATCGTTTTGTGGACGCTAGGCCGCAGGCGTCCGAAGATTGTGTCCGATCGTCCACTGAACTAGCGTGTTGAGTCTTGGATATTCTCGCTGACATTCTGACTCGCGTTCGCCTGAGCGGGACGTTGCTCTACCACTACGAGCTGAGCCAGCCTTGGGCCTTGGCTTTGCCTGCACTTCGATGTGGTGTTTTTCACTACTTGAGCCGCGGCGCGGCTTCCCTGGTAGTCGAAAAAGGAAGAGAGCTCTCCATGAGCCAAGGTGATTTTGTCCTCGTCACCCGCGGCGAGCCCCATGTGCTTCGATCGGATCGGAAAGCGAAACCGTTTCGGCTGCTCGATCTCCAACGACCGCCCGCGCATTTAGGGGTGGTTCGCCATGGCGGCGGCGGAAAACCCGTCTCGACGATGATTTGCGGCTATTTCAGTGTGTCGCGTCCTTCGGAGAGCAGTGTCCTCGACTTGCTCCCCCCCGTCCTGAAGTTAGAATCCTCCGCGAACCGCGACTGGCTGGATACGATTCTTCTGCGGATGGTGAGTGAGTCTGCGCTCTCGCTCCCTGGCCAACGGGCGGTGCTGTCGAGGATGACCGAAGTGCTTTTTGTGGAGGTCTTGCGGAGTTGGGTCAAGTCGCTTCGTCCGGGAGAAGGAGGATGGCTCGGCGCGCTCGGAGACCGCCACATTGGAAAGGCACTTCAATTGCTGCACGAACGACCGGATAGGGCGTGGACGCTTCACGAGCTTGGGAGGCGCGTAGGGCTGGGCCGCTCGGCGTTCTCGGCGCGGTTCACCAAGCTTGTCGGCCAGCCCATGAACCAGTATCTAATCGCGCACCGGATGGCAGAAGCAGCTTCTTTGCTGGAAGTAAGCGACGAGTCCATCAGCGATATAGCCGATCGTGTGGGCTACGAGACGGCGTCCGCATTTTCGAAGGCATTCGATCGCCACCATGGCCTTTCGCCCGGCCGTTACCGAGCGGCTCGCAGGCGAACCTCAACGGTTCATTCTTCTTCCTCTGGCCGATCGACCGGCGAGTCGTGGGGATGCTTGTTCGGCTGAGCACCAGCGTTGCGTCGCCGCTCGTGAGATAGAACGTCGCTCCTGCCCTGTGAGAGATAAATTTGATCCGCGGGTCGGCTTGGCCCTTCTGCTCACCGCTTCTCGTTCCTGCGCCATCCGTCTGCCCCCCC
>JASHQJ010000397.1 GCA_030037595.1 Candidatus Binataceae bacterium | reverse complement strand
AGTAAGCGAGCACCATGGCGACGATCGGACCCGTGATGGCCATGATCGTCGCGAGCCGCCAGTCGAGACGAAACAGAATCACCAGTGCCCCGACCAACACGATCGTCTCGCCGATTCCGCGGCGCAAAATCTCGCGCACGAATTGCGATAGCGAGCCGGCATCGTTGAACAGCCGCGACATCAGCTCGCCGACCTGGAAGCGCCGCACGGTCGATAGATCGATCTCAAGCAGGTGCGCTTGCGCGCGATCGCGCAGATCCTGGACGAGGTTTTGATTGAGACTCTGGAGCAGATAGCGAGACGTGAACAGGCCCGCCACCAGCACGATCGCAATCTCCATTGCGTGGCCGACGAGTTCGGCCATCTGCCGCTGATCGCCGGTCTTCAGCGGGCCGTCGGTCCAGAGCTTGGCGATCCAGGTGAGTTCGAGCTGGGCGAAGCCGAGCGCGGCGAGCGAAATGACGATCAGCACCAGGTGCCCACGGAAGCGCGCACATTCCTTTATCAGTCGTATTGTGGTCGAGCGCGCCGATGCCGCCGACGATGGAGATTCTTCAGATTCGCTCTGGCGGATGAGCGTTGGAAGCGTCACGAATAGTCGCTTCCAGTGCAGGAGAGTATCCCAATAGACGCGATGGAGGCGCTTTCGCGACTGGGCATCGTGCGTGCTATGCACGAGCGACGGTACCAGGCGCCTCGTGCTGCGAACCGTCTGGCCCCATAAGTCGCCGAGCAAGCGTCTGACCGTCCATAGCTCGACCATCACGCGGCTCGTGCCGCGCTGCTTGCATGCGCTGAGCCGTTTGTGCCCATCGGTCACAATGTACCTTCCGCCAATTTGGAACACGCCGATCGGCGGAAACGTGGCGCCGCGATCCATCGCCTCGCGGTATTCGGCGATCTTCTCGGGCGCGTGCGTTGAGCTGAGCAGGTCGATGACGCTTTCGATCGGCGTCTCGATCGTCCTGCCCTCAGCGCGCGACGCGTCGAAGCAATCGAGCTCGGACTGCACCGCTCGAGGAGTTTGTTGTGCGCGGCTCATTGCCTTTCGAGCGCGCCCCTGAGCCCAACGGACGTACGATCCTGCTTCGTCATCACGCGACCCGCGAGCCGTTCGATCACCGCGAGCGGCGAGGCGTCCGGCGCGAGCAACGAATCGCGCGCGACAAAGAACGATTGCTCGAGCGCGAACTGTCCTGCGAGCACCGCGTGGGGAATCGTGTCGGTGAAGACGAGCCAGCTCGCCCCGGGAGCGAATTCATGGCGATGCTTCGGACAGTCGGCCTGAAACTCGGCGTCGCGTTTCATGTTGTCGTGCAGGCGGAGCATCGCGCGATCATACGAGGAGCGGTCGGGCAACGCGACGCCGATGCGCGCGGCGCCGTGCATCAACTGGCCGAGGGCGCGCGACGCGGGAGAATCCGCCGCGCGCACACAATTGAGCATCATCGCGGCGAACTCGCCGCGAGCAGCGAGCTTGGGAATCGGGTCGCTGGTGAGCCAGACGCGCTTTTCGTCGGGATGAATATTGGTGAAGAAGCGCAGTATCCGCGCGCCATTAGTGGGCCGTCCAGGAAACGCGTCGATGTGCAGCAAGTCGTTGCGTTCGGTAATCGAGAGCGGACGATCGTGCTCCTCGACGGGTCGAAAGCTCGCAAGCTCAACGCGCCACGTGGCGGAGTAGGGCGCGAGCAGACCGGCGCAGAAACGAACTGCAGCCGCGCTGTAGCGCGCGAGCGCATCCGTGAGATTTCGATCCGTCGCTGCGCCGCGGAGTCCCGCGACTTGGCCGGTCGATGGCGCGTACGAAATGTTCTTTTGCCTGAGCGAATCCGGCGCGAGCTTCATCAAGGCCGCCCGGTCCGACTCGGGTAACCCAAAGCGCGCACCATCGATAAAGAGAATTTCGCCACGCTCGAGTTGCTCGCAATAGAACCGTGAACGCGCCGCCACGTCCACCCCACTCCATCCCGCATCGCTGTAGTCCGTCAGCTCGATCACGTGAGAACTCGCGGTCCGTCGATTCACTTTTCCTCACCCATCAGAAACATCGAGACTGCGATCGACCCGAGCACAATATTCGGCAGCCACGCGCCCGCCCACGCCGGCATCACACCCGACCTGCCGAACGAGAGAGTGAAGCCGAGGATGAGCCAGTAGCCGAAGCCTGCCGCGAGCGCGAGCCCGATATTGCGGGCGAAGCCCTGGTTGCGCGGCAGCGGATCGAGGCTTAATGCAAAGCCGATTGCAGCCAGGATGAGGCAGGAAAAGGGCATCGCGTATTTCAGGTCACGGTCGGCGAGGTAGCTCTGCGGGTTGAGCCCGACGCGCTCGAGCGCGGCGATAAACCCGTTCAGCTCGGCCAGGCTGAAGTCGTCGGGATTTACCGAAATCGGGGTCGCTAGATCGTCAGGCGAAAGATCGAGGGTCTGGTCGGTACCTTTTGGCGGCGGCATCGCGGGCGCCTGGCCGAGCTGAAACGAACGCACATTCTGAAAATGCCAGCCTTGGCCGCTCCAGCGCGCGCTGTCGGCTTGCATGATCGTCCGCAACTGCTCGCTATGGTCGAAGCGGAAGATCGTAACGTCGCTCATTTCTTTACGCACGCGATCGTAGTCCTCGGCGACCACGAAAGTGTTGCGTGTTCGCACCCACGTTTCACCCATCGAGGCACCGTTACGCTGGCCGCGCTGGATACGCGTGACGAGGACTTCCTTGGCGCGCCGATTCGTGACCGGAACCACGTGCTCAGAGACAACGAAATCAAATGCGGTCGCGACGATGGCGATCAGGATGAGCGGCAGCGCGATTTGCAGGCGGCTTATCCCGAGCGCCTGCATCGCCACCACCTCGCCGTTGCGGTTGAGCAGTGCGAAGCCGAACATCACGCCCGCCAGCAGCGAAACGGGCAAGAGCTTGGTCATCGCGTACGGAATCCGCAACGCCAGGTATTCGATACCGGCGAGCGCCGCGCTGTTGGCGGTGACGTCGTTGAACTGGTCGGCGGCATCCGCGAGGAGATGGACCATCGTGAACGCCGCGATCACCAGCAAGAACGGCTCGAGCAGCCCCCAGAACACAAGCGAGAAGGCGGTAGGCGCGGCGATACGCTTGCTCATCCGACGGCACCCTTGAGCCGCGGAAGAATGATGCCGGCCCAGCGCCGAATGCGATCGCCGATACGCTCGGCGCCTTCGCCACGCTCGATGCGACTATTGATGAAAGGCGCAATCGCAACGATCGTGAACAACATGTCAGGGATACTCGCGGCGACGTAGGTATCGAGCACACGTGTGAGCGCCATCGCTTCACCGACGCGCATCAGAACGTAGTAACTGAAGAACAGCGTCAGGGCGAATGCGTAGCGCTCCGAACGGCCGCCGCGTACGGGAGTGAGGCCGAGTGTCATGCCCAGCAGGGCAAAGGGGAAGATCGCTAGCGGGATAGTCCATCGATGCGCGAGCTCGATTTCGGCGAGTACATCGCGCTTGCCAGAACCACGCGCTTTCGCGATCTGCGTGCGAAGCGCGCTCATGCTGAGCTCGATCGGCGTCTTCTCGTTAATCGGCAGGCCGGTGCTTGGAACGACGTTGATGTCGTAGGTGTCGAAGCGTGCGACGTGATGGGAATCGCGATCGCCGCCGAAGATCCATCCGTCGCCGAGGCGGAGCGTGACCGCGAGTTCACGCTCGTGAGGGATCAGCACACCGCTGTGCGCGTAGATGATGGACTTTGCCGATGGGTTGCGATTGTCGGAGATCAAGACGTCGATGAGCAGGCTGCCGGATTGTTCGGCATGATCGAAGTAGATCACCATTCCGTCGAAATTGCGGTTGAAGACTTTTTCGGGAAGTCCCGCGGTGGCGCGCGTCCGCACCAGGTCCACGATCTGCTCGCGCAGCCGCACGTTGGAGGCCGGCGCGATACGCGTCGTCATCATGACGTCGAGCGGATAAATCAGCGCGGCCAGGACAACGACCGGCACCGCGAGCCGTGCGAGGCTGACGCCGCAAGCGCGGGCCGCCACGATTTCGGAGTCGCTCGAGAGACGGCCGATTCCGAGCAGCGTCCCGAGCAGCATCGCCATCGGCAGGCTGAGCGAGAGCAGGCTCGGCAGCAGGTAGCCGAGGAGCGCGAGCACGGCGGCCAGGGCAACGCCCTGGTTGACTACAAGATCGACCAATTTCAGCAAGCGCGCAACGATCAGCGCGAGCGTAATCACGCCAAGGCTCAGTGCGACCGGGATCGCGACCTCGCGCAGGATGTAGAGGTCGAGGATCTTGATCCGAAACTGGCTGGCCCACGCGCGCACGATTCAGATCGGCTCCCTTCGCACTTGAACGGGGACGTGCGGTCCAGAATACTCAGGATGCGCCCTTGACAGGCTAATCGGCACGCCTCGGAACATCAATGCGGTTCGGTGAAAACCTGCCCCGACGAATCCGCTTCTTTGTCCTCGAAAAGATCGTTCTTCCGATCGCAATCGTGCCGCTCAAAATCCTCGTGCTCACGTGGCGCAGACGCGTTTCCGATGCGGAGATCCTACGCGAGGTGGTGACGGCGCCGCGTGCGATTCTTGCCACTTATCACGGCATGTTTCTTGACCTGCTCGGCTACTCTGATCTTGCGCCGAAGAACGGAAAACGCCTGCTCGCGATGCTGACGCCGAGCCTCGACGGGCGGCTGCTTGGCGCGGCGCTGAAGCACTTCGAGATCGATCACCTGCTTGCGACGTACGGAAAACGCGGCGTTGTGGGATCGCTGGAGTTCAGCCGGCGCGTCGAGCAGGGCGCGCTCGGCTTGATAGCGGTTGACGGTCCACGCGGGCCGGCGGGCGTCGCGCGGCCGGAAGTCCTGCAACTTGCCCGCGCTGCCAACGCGAAAATATATCTGGCAGTCACATCTGGGCATCCAAGAGTAGGCTTCAAATCCTGGGATCGCGCGCATCTGTCGCTTCCGTTTGCTGTCACCGAGTTCAGGCTCAGGCGCTTCGAGCCGATTGAAGGATCAGACGAAGCGAATCTGGCCGCGTTACAAGCCGCGATGGAGCAGGCGGCGCGCGATCTGCGAAGTCCTATATTCGACAATGCGGCGGCGCGCAGCTGAGGTCGCGCGCGTCAGTTTTTGGCGCGAGGGTCGCCCTTCCATCGGCGATGCATCCAGAACCATTGCTCGGGATGCCGATAGATGATGCGCTCGAGCACGGCATTGTAAGCGCGCGTGTTCGCCAGCAGGTCGGCATCGAAGTCACCGGTATCTATGGTCTCGAGCGGCTCCTCGAAGCAGAGCACATGGGCGCCATCCACATCGCGATAGCAAAAGCCTGGCGCGACGGGAGCCCCGGTTCCGAGGGCGATGGTCGCGAGGCTGCGGAACGTCGAAGCCGGTTCACCAAAAAAATCCACCATGATTCCGTCGCGCGCGCTTGCGTTTTGATCGAACACGAAAACGACCCCGTCGCCCCGGGCCAGCAGCTCAGGGATCGTTTGCAGCCCGCCGCGGCTTGGGATCACGTTAATCCCTGCACCTGCGAAGCGGCGGCTCACGAGAGCGTCAAGTCCGAGCGGCAGACGTTTGCGGATGATATGAAAGCGCCCATGGAACTGCGGGAAGGCTGCGATCGCGGCCGGCAAGGTTAGCTCCCAGTTACCAAAATGGCCAGTCAGAAAGAGCATCCCCCTGCCCTTCTCCCACGCTCGGAGCGGCGACTCGATATTTTCGACCCGCACTAGCCGCCGGCGCTGCTCGGCTGACATGAAACGCGTGCGGAGCAGCTCGCCCAGTGATCGCGCCAGGTGCCCATAAGAAGCGCGCGCGAGGCGTTCGATCTCGGCCTCGCTCACCTTGCCTCCGAACGCGCGCCTCAGGTTCGCGAGCACGACCCCGCGGCGCACGGGGAAAAGGTGATACGCAATGCGATCCAGGGGAGTGAGCGGAGTCTCGCGCGGCGACGTGATAGCGACCGCGGACGCGGCGCTGCAATCATGCGTCAGCGAGATCGCGATTGGCGCGAGGCGGTACCGGTCGAGAATCGCCTGCGCCGCGGGGCTCGGCGTCACGGCGGGCTCGCCATAACCGTTGCGGCAGATTGAGAAATCGTACGGTCCAATCTCGCCGAGCGCAGTCTCGCGCGGTAAGAGTTTTAGACACGCTTCCTTGGCCGCATACCGCGCAGCCAGTGAGGGAACGGCGGAAGTCGCTTGCCCAGCCTCGATGAGTTCGGCGGCGGAAAAAATCCTTGCGCGGTCCGCGGGCGGAGTCTCATTCAGCAGACGCTCGATACGCGCGAGCTGGACGGTGTCGATTCCGCAGCGGATTGATTTGACGCCCGCCATCAAGCGCCTCTTGCCGCTGGCGCGCTTATGATCAGTGCCGAGTTGAATGAACCGAACCCGCGGCTCAACGCGAGCGCGATCGGAGTGCGCGGGAATTGCGTGGTGCGAGAGAGCTTGAGCGGCGCACTCGCGTCGGAAGGGCTATCGAAGTTGGCGATGCCCGGCAAATCATTATTTCTGAGGCATTGGACCGCCAGAACGGCATCGATCATTCCCGCCGCCGCGAGCAAGTGGCCATATGGCCACTTGAAGGAAGTCGTCGGCGGTTGGCGGGAACCAAAGATTCTCACGAGGGCGGCCGCCTCCGAATCGTCGGAGTTCGCTCCGCCATTGCCATGCGCGATCACAGCACCGATATCGTCTGCACCGAGTCTCGCCGCCGCGAGCGCTTCCTCGATCGCCCGAACTGGACCTTCGCCGTCGGGGCGAATCGCGAGCAACCCGGCAGCCTCAGAGGCAAATCCCACCGCCCGAATGGCACCCAGAATCGGCGCCCCGCGGCGCTCGGCAGACGCGCGTGTCTCGAGCACCATCGCCGCGGCCCCGTCGCCCAGCGCGATACCATCGTGGCGCGAATCGAAGGGCCTCGCTTGACTCTTTGTCAACAATCCAAGCGCATCGAAATAGATCAGCGTCTGCGGCTCGACCGGCGTGTCGTGAGCAACGACGATCGCGCGATCGGCCTCGCCGCCGGCCAGCGCGTCAAGCGCCTGGCTAATTGCGCATGCGCCGCCACTCGAGTGATTCACAAAGCAGCAGTTGGGACCTTTGAAGCCGTGACGGATCCCGACATGGCAAACGACGTTGTTGGGTAGTTCGCGCAAGAGCCAGATCGGATCGACCTGCGACGATAACTCCCGGCCGAAGTGTCGGAGTTCGCCGCGCGCCTCGCTCATCAGCGGAAAGAAATCGTATTGTGTCTGGTAGTTACCGCCCCCTGATGCGGAGTAAACAGCGGTGCGATCGTTGAACTCTTCGACCAGGCGCGCGTCGAGCGCGGCGCGCGACTCGAGGATGCCCGCCTCGGAAATGGCGCGATCGGCAGCATAGAGTCCGAGCAGGTCAGTCCGCCTGACGCGCATGTGCAGCTTGCGATCTTCGACCAGGAGGCGAGGATTCAGATTGTCGAGCGGCGCCGCGCGCAACGCGTCGGGCGCGTCGCCGCGCCATTCCGCGACGGGAGATAGCGCGGAGCGTCCTTCGCCGATCGCGCGCCGGATCTCGTCCGGAGACATCCCGAGCGCGCTGATTGCGCCGGTGCCCGTGATGACGATTTGCTCGTTCACTCAGGCTTCCGCATAACAAGACAGTTGTTCGAGCCGCCGAATCCAAACGAGTTAGAAAGTGCCACGCCGACCGGCTCCGCAAGCGCGTGATCGCGTACGAATCGCAGATCGCATTCGGGATCGTCCTCCACGAGGTTAGCGTTGATCGGCATCGTGCGGTGATGGATGGTGAGCGCCGAGATCGCGGCTTCGACCGCGCCCGCGGCGGCAATCAGATGCCCCATCATCGACTTGGTGGAACTGACGTGGACGCGCTCGGCATGTTGTCCGAAAACCGCGTGGATTGCGGCGCATTCGCTGCGATCGTTCATCTGCGTCGAAGTGCCGTGAGCATTGATGTAATCGACGTTGTGCGGCTCGACGCCGGCGTCACGCATCGCCGCGCGCATCGCCTGGATCGGTCCATCGCCGGATGGATGTGAATCCGTGATGCGATAGCTGCTGAGAGAGTTGCCGTCGCCCGCGAGCTCGGCGTAGATACGAGCGCCGCGCTGCAACGCAAGTGACATCTCCTCGAGGACCAGGAACGCGGCGCCTTCGCCGAGCACGAATCCACTACGCGTTCGATCGAAGGGCCGGCTCGCGCGCGCGGGCGTTTCGTTGTCGGTAGAGAGCGCTCCCAGCAGGCAGAACGAACCGAGCCCGACGGGATTGACCATCGAGTCGAATCCGCCCGCGAGCGCATAGTCGGCGCGGCCGCGGCGGATCAACTTGAGTGCGGCGCCTACCGCTTGTCCGCCAGATGCGCACGCGGTGTGAACGGAATTGCAGAAACCGCTGATGTTGAAGCGATGCGAGAGCAAGGCGACGCCGGCGTTTGCCTGGCTCCGGCAGAATTCCATCGGGTTGGCAGCTGCAGCGCCGGCCTCGAACATCGCGCGCGCATCGAATTTGCCGGTCGGTGCGAAGCGTTGCTGCGTCTGCAGCAGTTCGGAATAAGCGATGCCCATCATGCCGCTGCCGGCGATACATCCCCAGCGCGACGAGGTTGCGGGCGTCGGCTCAACTCCGGCGTCTGCGAACGCCTCCGCGGCGGCGGCGAGCGCGAAGCGATGCGATCGCGTCGTGAGCTTGAGCAGCTTGCGATCGGCGATTCGCTGCTCGGCATCGAAATCTTTTACCTCGGCGGCGAACGAGGTGACGAATCCGGAGGCGTCGAAGCTGCGGATCATATCAACGCCGCTTCGGCCTTCGATCAGCGTTTCCCAACTCGAGGAGGTGTCGTTACCGAGAGGCGTGACCATCCCGATACCGGTAATTGCGACGCGTCGTGCCGAGCCGTTCATGTTAGCTCCACTCAAAGCAGAGATCGGCGGTCGCGATCCGGCTGCGCGCGCTCCTAGCCGACAGCGCAAAACGCGCGGAAGCAGCATCGGGCGCGCGCAGCAGGGCCACAAGTTCGAGCTTCTGACCGGGCGCGATAAAGGTTCTAAGCTTCACGTCGCTGAGACGAATGAGTGGTTGAGCCGCTGGTTTCTCCAATCCGACGCGATCGGCGAGCGCGCGCGCGAGCCGGATCTTCGCATCGAGCAACAGCGTAGCAGGAAAAACGGCTCGACGTGGAAAGTGATCGGCATAGAATTCCGCTTCGGCCGGGGCGGTAATCGTAGTCTTCGCAGAGTTCGGCTCGAAGGCGACTTCTGACAACGGCAGCGGCATAGCGAGCTCGCGATCAGCGCCGACTCGCGCGCCGGACGGGCTGCGCAACGCCGCGAAACGCGCGTGCATCGCATTGCGATCGTCGAAGTCCTCAAGCGGCAGCATTGGCGCACCGCATCGTTCGAGCGTAACGAGCGTTCGACCATCAACTCGCGCGCTGCCGGCGTAGGAGACGGCGTCCGCCTCGCACTCGTCCATTTGGACGGCGAGCTCGATGGTCGCGCCGGGACGCGCGTCGCCCGCGATTGCGCATTCACCGACGAGGCCAGCGACCGGGCGCGTGGTGAAGTGCGAATGATCCATTGCAATCCAGCCGGCGAGTTGACCGATTGCTTCGGCAATCAGACAGGCCGGCAGCGCGAAGGCATGCGGCGCGGAGAAGCGCCCGCGCGCGCGGGTGCCTGGCTCGAGCTCATCAATGGAATCGACGAAGAGAAATCGCAT
>JASHQJ010000396.1 GCA_030037595.1 Candidatus Binataceae bacterium | reverse complement strand
ACTGCTAACTACGATCCGCTAGTTGGGCAGATTTCGTGTTGTCCGAAGGCTCGCGAATCCATCAGACGATCTGAATCGTGTGATTAGCTGCGTGATTAGAGGATCCGAACCCTAACAGCGACGACTTGCGCAACTCACAGGCGCGCAATTATTTCTTCCCGCTTGCACGGTATTCGTCCTCCGTCAGAAGGCCTTTGTGAAAGAGATCTTCGAGCGTGCTCAGGCTTGCCTCGATTGACGGACTTTCATGATCGATGACGGCGTTGTGTTTGCCCTCATCCTTAGCTGGAGTCGTTTCCGCGTCATGCTCGATTGGCGCCGCCGCGCGCGCGCTATCCGCCCGGCCTTCGATCAACTTCGCTGTAGCATTGCAACGCGATTAAGTGGTCCGAGATCTCGAGCGCAGCGCCAGGCTGGCGCACGCCGGCCAATCGCGACCAGTCTCCAGAAGAAGAAAAGACCGACTCCCACTGCCTGGACGACCATCTGAGCTGTTTGTTGGTGATAAATGCCAACACGAACGCTGCGAGCGCGAGAATCACCAACAACACGCAACCCCCGATCGTCACCAGGGACATCCACTTAGGCAGTCGGAATTCAATCCGAAGCGTGTCGCTGTTCGATGCGGCGGCGCTTTCAGCCACGGTTATCCTCGGGCTTGCGTTCGAACGAGAGCTCTAAATCGCCGCACCCGTAAGGCAAATTCGCCGTCCACCGGCGATGCATTAAGGCGCCGCCGCTTCGCTCTTTCATTCATCGCCGCCGTGCTATCACTTCCCGGATGCGATCGATCGTCGCGGCTGCTGACCATCTGCTCGGGGTCCTGATCGATCCCGCCCGCCGCGAGCGCGGAATGCTCTGGCTAATCGCCGGATTTATCGCCGCATGGACGCTCTACGGAGTTGTCTCGCACGCCGGCCAGGACGTGCACTACGACGTGGGCCAGCTCGTTGGTGTGTCACGCGATCTCTCCGTCGACTTCTACCATCCACCGATGTCGGTGATTGTCGCCGGGACCTGGTTTCGGATTTTCCCGCGCGCCGCATGGACCAGCTATCTGCTCGTCGCGTCCGCGGTTGCGCTGGCACTCTGGATCGCGTGGAAAATTTTTGGCGATTGGCTCGACGACACCAAACGGGTCGTTGCGCTTACGATGCTCACGCTCATTCCGCTGCTCACCTTGCAGGCGCTCAAGTTCAACGCCAACACCGCGATGATTCCCTTCTGGGCGGCAGCCATGTTCTTCTTTCTGCGATCCCTCGCCACGCGCGATCCTCTATACGCCGCGCTGTCCGGGTTGACCGTGGGATGCGCGTTGCTCACGAAATACTGGTCAATCTATCTGATCGCGGGCCTGGGACTTGCCTCGCTGGTGAACGCGGATCGCCGCCGATACTTCACCTCCGCGGCGCCCTGGATCACAAGCGTCGTCGGTCTGGCAGTGATCGCGCCGCATGCTTACTTCATTGCCACCGGTCATCGCGAGACGCTGAGCTACATCGGTGGCGCCCTGGGAGCTCCGCCTTACGAATCAGTCTTTGATTCGCTCTGGTACATTGCAGGCGCCGCCGCGTACGTTGTGGTTCCCATCGCGATTCTCGCCGCGATGCGGCCGAGCCGCGAGGTGCTCGCCGATTTGATCTGGCCGAGTTCTCCGGAGCGGCGCGTCGTCGCGACCTTGTTCTGGACGCCGATTCTACTTCCCGCCCTGGTCAACGTTGTGCTGCCAACGCGTCTCACTCCGCTCTGGACGATTCCTGACTGGACGCTGCTACCTATCGTGCTGCTGAGTCCGCCGATGCTTTCGATCTCGCGCCGCGCGGCAGTCCGCGTACTCGCCCTCGCGATCGTCGTTCCAATTGTCGCGATCCTCGCGGCGCCCGCCGTCGCCGTAGTCCAGCAAGTGAATCATTCGCCGAGCGAGCGCCCTCACTATCAGCAGGCCGCGCGCGAGATCGATCGTTTTTGGCGACAGCGCACCGACCATCGACTCCGTTATATCGGCGGGGATTCCGAGATGGCCAACGGAGTCGCGTTCTATCTCGATTCGGCCGCGCCGTATTTCGCTCCGCAAATGGAATCATCGAGCGACCCGAAGGTAACGCGTCTTGGCATCGCGCTGATTTGCCCCGCATGGAAGCCGGATTGTGTCGTGGCGATCGATTCGATGATGCGCCGTTATGGAGGCGCGCGCGAAGATGTCACCGAGCAGCGGAGCTTGCTTGGAATTGTCGGGCCGCCCGCGCGTTTCGCGATCGTCGTTGTGCCGCCTTCGAGCTAGCGTCGAATTGCGTGGGCCGCGGCGATTTAGTGAGAATGTTGATCGCGCGAAGCATGTGCTGCGGATCGAAATGAAAAAATCCGTACTGACGTCGGCATTTCAAACGGCCGTACTCACCTTTTCGGTAGTCCTCACTTTCGTTGCGGCCGGCACAATTCATTTCTGGCAGGGCTCGCTCTTCTGGGCGATTTTCATGCTCTCGTCGAGCGCGATTGGAATTTACCTCCGTCTGAGCGATCCGGCGCTACTCGCACGTCGCTTAAACGCCGGCCCGCAGGCTGAATTGCGCCCGCGCGAAAAGGTCATCATGATGCTGACGCTCACGATGTTCTACGCGCTGGCTGCCGTTCCCGGACTGGATCATCGTTTCGGATGGTCGCATGTGCCGACTGCGATCGTGATTGCCGCAGATCTGCTCATCGTCGCCGCGTTCGTGATTTTCATTTTCGTGCTCCGCGCTAACACCTTTGCCGCGTCAACCATTAAAGTCGAAGCGGGCCAGCGCGTGATCTCGACCGGTCCATACGCAATCGTGCGGCATCCGATGTACACAGGCGGGCTGCTGATGCTCTTTGCGATGCCGATCGCGATGGGCTCGTGGTGGGGACTGATTCCAGCATTCGCCGCGTCTCCCATTCTAATTGCACGAATCTACGACGAGGAGAGCGCGCTTATCGCTGAGCTGCCGGGCTACGATGCCTACTGCCGCACCGTTACGTTTCGGTTGGTCCCGGGCCTCTGGTAAATCTACGGAGGAACTTCGGCGGCGCTGGCGCCGTCAGACGATATCGATGCTGAAAGTCGCTGAGCGATGGTTCGAGCGGCGCGCCATGCCGGACGGCGTTACCTGGCTCTACGAACCGCACGTCGATTCGTTCTTGCGCTGCAATATGTGGCACGTGCGCGGGCGCCATCGCGATTTGATCATCGATACCGGCTCCGGCCTATCTCCGCTTCGAGTCGCGATCGTCGGTCTGGTCGAGCGCCCGGTAGCGGCGGTCGCAACGCATATACACTACGACCACGTCGGCGGTTTGCATGAATTCGACGTTCGCCTGATGCATCGGCTCGAGGCGCCGCGGATGAACCCGTATCGCGAGTTTCATCCGCTCCGCGTGAGTGACTTTCCCGCATCATTTCGAGACTACTTCTCGGCGCGAAATCCCGAGCTCAGCGACTTGCTCATCGATGCGCTACCCTCCGCCGCATGGAAGCCTGAAGACTACGAAATTGTCTCGACCACGCTGACGCGGTTGCTCGACGAGGGCGACGTGATCGATCTCGGCGATCGCGGGTTCGAGGTGATGCATTTGCCGGGGCATTCACCCGGCAGTATCGGGCTCTGGGAGGCGAGGACCGGCATCCTGTTCTCAGGCGATGCGATCTACGACGGCGCGCTGCTCGACATAATGCCTGACAGCAATGTCGCGGATTACGTCCGCACGATGAAGCGGCTTCGCGCGCTGCCGGTCACGATCGTGCACGGCGGGCATGAGCCGAGCTTCGACCATGCCCGGATGATGCAGATCGCCGCCGACTACCTTCGCTCCAAAGGAGCTTGAGCCCGCATCCCAAGTTGTCCTCCTGAGCGAGCGGTCGCCGGATAACGCAGGAGCGCCGCGGATTTCCTAAGTAACTGCGGCTTCCGCCAATGCGTTAGCGGCGGGCGAGGCTATCGACGAGCGCGAAGCGAGGTAGATCGCGCAATTCGATCAGCTGGCCGACCAGTGGCGCAGCGCCTCGGCGTGGCGATTCACCAGCGTGTCGCATCGATGCAGTAGCGCGGGGTTCTCCGAGTGGCGCTCGATCATATAGCTAAGCTCGCCGAGATCGTGAACGAGGAGCCGCATGCATCGTTCGTATTCATCGGGCGCCTGGAGCGCCTTCAGCAGATCTGCGACGAGGTCCTCGAGCTCGGTCTCCTCGACTTCGAGCGCAATCTCCAGCGCGCGCTCGAGCGTGAGGTTGCCGCCCGAAGCCTCGTGATGCGCTCGTTCGAGCAACTCCTTAAGGCGCACGATTGTCGCGTTCTCGAGCGAGATTGGGCTTGTCATGTCGAGCTTGGATTCGAGCTCGAGCACCGTCGAGACGAGGTGCAGCGCGCCGACATGGCGCGCCTCGTCGCGGGCCATCCCGAACCAGAAATCCTGGATCCCGCGATCTCGGGTGAACTGGCGCGCGAGCTGCGCGTAAAGCGCCATGCTCTGCTGCTCGAGAGCAATTGTCGCTTCCAGAGCTTCGCGCGTAGTGGGCATCGGCAGCGATGATACCGCGAGGGGCCTATAAAGTGAAAACGCCCGCGCCGCGGAGTTCGCGGCGCGGGCGTTGTTGTTCGGTGTTCTCGGCGCGCGCTACTTGGCGAGCTCGGTCGCGCGCGTTTCGCGAATCACGGTCACGCGAATTTGACCAGGATAGGTCATGTCGGTCTCGATCTTGCGCGCCACGTCACGCGCCAACATCGTGGTATCCTCGTCGGTTACCTGGTTGGGTTCGACGATGATACGCATCTCGCGTCCGGCCTGGACGGCGAAGCACTTCTCGACGCCCTTGAACGATTTCGCGATGGTTTCCAGATCTTCGAGCCGTTTGACGTAGCTCTCGAGCACCTCGCGCCGCGCACCGGGACGCGCGCCGGA
>JASHQJ010000395.1 GCA_030037595.1 Candidatus Binataceae bacterium | reverse complement strand
GGCGTTCATCTCGATTTTCCCGGGCAAGCTGATCCCGATCGGACCGAACTACGAGGCGGTGAGCTACGTCCTAAGTCATCGCGTGCCTTGGGTGACTCTGCTGGTGTTCGCCGCCTTTAAGTTGGTCGCGACGATCTTCAGCCTCGGATCGGGAGGCGTCAGCGCGATGTTCGTGCCGCTGATCCTGGTCGGCGCATCGATTGGCTCTGCCTTTGGGCAGTCAGTCGTGCACACTCCCACCTACGACCTCTATGCTGCGGTCGGGATGGCCGCGTTCATTGCGGGGGGCTACAAGACCCCGTTGACCGCGGTGGTTTTCGTGGCCGAGGTCACCGGCGGCCATTCATTCATCATCCCTAGCCTGATCGGCGCCGCCGTCGCGTACGCGGTCTCGGGTGAGGCGTCAGTATCGGGCGATCAGCATCTGCACGAGATGATTCGCCTCGCCGACCTCGGCACCGCCACCGTGAGCGATGTGATGCATCGCCAGGTCGTATCGACGCAGGCCGACGCCACGCTGGCGGACGTGGTCAGCCGCATCGCCGCGGTCCACAAGCACACGATCTTCCCCGTCTATGAGAACGACCGAGCGGCCGGCGTGATCTCGATGGCGCAGATTACGAGCGTGCCGTCTGACAAGTGGCCGGAGACGCGTGTGCGCGAGGTTGCGGACCTCGAGCCGACGCGGGTGGCTACCGATTGCGACCTGAACGAAGCGCTGCGCCTGCTCGTGGGCGAGCGCGCGTCGCAGATGCTGCTGGTGATGAACGACGATGGCAGCCTGGCCGGCATCGTCACCAAGACCGACATCCTGCGCGCGGTGCAGAGCGGCGGCCTCGCCAACCATCGCATCCGCTTCGAAGCGCCCGACGACAAGGGCAGCAGCCTATGACGGCCGCTTCACCTCGAACGACGGCCCTGACCATTCATCGCCCAGCATCGAAGGCGTCGCCGCCTGCGAGCTCTGCGGAAGATTCCCCGCGCCCATTCCCGAGGTAGACGCACCGTCAACGATCATCGCCTGCCCGCTGACGAACTCGGAGTCGTCGCTCGCGAGGAAGAGCGCCATCGCGGCGATATCCTCGGGCCGCCCGGTGCGCGGCCACGGTTGAAAGCCCGCGAAGAGTTGCGTCGCGGTCTGCTCGCCGCCGGGAAGACGATTATAAGTCAGAGGCGTCGCGATAAGTCCCGGACAGATACAGTTGACGCGGATCTTGTCCTTGGCTAGTTCGATCGCGGCCGAGCGCGTGAGGCTGATTACTCCCGCCTTGGCTGCGCAGTAGGCATGCAAGCCCGCGGCGCCGCGGATTCCAGCGATCGACGCGGTCGAGATAATCGAGCCGCCGCCCACCTTGCGCATCTCGGGCGCCGCGTACTTGATTCCGAGGAACACGGCGCGGAGCAGGATCGCGAATGTACGGTCCCAGTTCTCGGCGCTGGTCTTTTCGAGTTGGCCGACCGCGCCGCCGAGTCCGGCGTTGTTGTAGATGATGTCGAGGCGGCCGAATTCCTTGACCGCGCGCTCGACCGCACCCTTGACTCCCTCTTCCTTGGCGACGTCGGTGAGCTGGAACGCGGCGTGACCGCCATTCTCGCGGCAATCGCGCACGGCAGCCTCGCCGCCTTCGCGATTCAAGTCGGCGATTACGACCGAAGCGCCTTCGCCTGCGAATCGAATCGCGGCCGCGCGTCCGATACCGCTCGCCGCGCCTGTGATTACTGCAACTTTCTTATCTAGCCTGCCCATTTGTTTTCTCCCATGCGATGATCTTGAGTCAGCGCGGCGCCGGCCGATTCATCATGCGATAGTCGATATGCGCCGCCACTTCGCCGTTTTGGTTGGTTAGCGTCGAACGAATCACCGTGAAGACCATCGAGCCACTGCGCCCGGTCTTCTCGTATATCTCCTTGACCTTCGACGTGATGCGAATCTGGTCGCCGGGACGGATCGGCGTCACCACCTCGATATCGATTCCGCCCATCAGGCCGCGGCCGCCGCGCGTCGCGCGGAGCTTGTCGAACGCGCTCTCCGCGGTGCGGAGCGATGCAACAAAGGCAGGTGGCGCGATTATTCCGCCGTATGGCCCGGCCTTGGCCGCGGCTTCATCGACATAGAGCGGATTGTTCTCGCCCATCGCGCGGCAGAAGTTCGCGATCCGCTCGGCCGTCACAACGAGCGGCTCGGGCACCACGACGGTGTGGCCGACCAGTTCCTCGTCAATGGTTTTCATGGTCCTCGCGATTCGCTCACGAACCTGCTCTCAGAGTTAGCTGAACCGCGGCATCACGCGCTCTGCGAACAGCCGCATCGCCGCCATGACATTGTCGTGGCCGCTTAGCCCGCCGGTCTCGAACCAGCACACCAGCCGATCGAAGCCGAAGCGCCCGCGAAGCTCCGCGATCCGATCCGCAATTCGCTCGGGCTCGCCGAACGCGCCGAGAATCGATTCGGTGTTGTCATAGTCGAAGTTCTTTAGACGCGCGCGGACCTTTTCAAATTCCTCGAGATGAAACGGCAGGTTCGATTGCGGCTCGATGATCTCGAGCACTGACTTGAAATAGTTGCGAAGGCTCGGTTCCACGATCGCGCGCACGCTTGCGCGATCGCGCCCGGCGAAGACCATTGCGAGTCCCGCGAGCCAATCGTGCGGGCGCTCGTGCCCGCCCTTCTGCAACGCCTCGTCGTAAATCTTGAGCCGCTCGCCGAGAACCGGAAAAGGGTTCACCGGCCCGCCCGCGAAAATCGGGTAGCCATGCTCGCCCGCGTAGACAAAGGTATCGGGGCTGTTGGCCGCAAGACGAATTGGAGGATACGGCCGCTGGAGCGGCTTCGGAATCACGTTTATCCCTTCTGCGCTGAAGTGCTTGCCTTTGAAATGCACGCGCGGCTCGGCCCATGCGGCTTTGACGAACTCAAGACCCTCCGCAAACAACTCGCGACTCTCGACCAAATCGACGCCGTAGCCCCGATAGTTGAGATTGAACGCGCCGCGCCCAGCGCCGAACTCGACACGCCCGCCCGAGAGCACGTCGAGCATCGCGGTCTCCTCGGCAAGGCGCATCGGATGATGCAGCGGCACGAGATTTACGGCGAGGCCAAGCCGGAGCTTTTTCGTGCGCTCGGCGATTGCCGCGAGCAGCATCATCGGCGCGGGCATCGCGGAAAAATGTGGCGCGAAGTGAACTTCCGCGAGCCAGACGGTGTCGAAGCCCAGCGAATCGGCCAGCACTGCTTCCGCGATCAACTCGCGATAACGCGCGGCAGTGTCCTGCGAGTCCGCTTGCGGCAGTTGGTAGAAGATGTCGAACTTCATCGGTGAAGGCATCAGTGCGCGGCCTCAATAGGCGCCGAGCTCGGCGACGCGCTCGCGATGAAACGCGGGCGAGCCGAAATACGATTCGTTGAAGCGCGCGCGCTTGAACCAGATATGCATGTCGTGCTCCCAGGTAAAGCCGATTCCGCCGTGCATCAGCACCGCGCGATCGCTGCCGCGTGCGTAGATGTCCGAGAGTCGCGCCTTGGCCATCGCGATGTACCGCGATGCGTCGGGAAGGCCCGCGTCGAAGGCATAGGCCGCGTACCAGAGCAGCGAGCGCGCGGGCTCGAGCTCGCTCACGATTTCAGCCGCCGCGTGCTTCAGCGCCTGGAACGATCCGATCGGCTTGCCGAACTGCTCGCGGACTTTCGAATACTCCACGGCCATTTCGAGGGCGCGCTCCATGCCGCCGAGTGAATCGGCCGCGATCGCGAGCGCGCCGATATCGACGAGTTTCGAATAGAGATTCTCGCCATGAAGCCGCGCGGCGCTCGCCTTTTCGAATTCGACAGTTGCGACCCGGCGGGTGAGATCGAGATTCTTGCGCGGTGTGATTTTAACGCCGCGGGCATTTTTCTCGACCACGCCGAGCATCAGCTCTGCCGACGAAGCGTCTTTCGCCGTCACGATGATAAAGTCGGCCGCGCTTGCGTATGGAACTAGCGTCTTGGTTCCGTTGATGCGGAGAGTCTCGCCGCTTTTCGTCGCGATCGTCGTGAAGTCGCGCGGGTCGATACTCGGCGTGCGATCCGTGAGCGCGACCGTGCCGATCGCTTCGCCGGCTGCGATCGCACTCAACCATTTGCCGGTTTGTTCATTGGATCGCGCGATCTTGAGCACCCCTGCCACGATCGTCGAGGAAAAAAGGAACGGCCCCGGCATCGCGGCGTAACCGCCCTCTTCGAGAAGCATCGCCATGTCGAGCATGCCGAGGCCTGCGCCGCCGAATTGCTCCTGCACTATCAGTCCATGCCATCCGAGCTTCGCGACGTGGTCGTAGAGCGCGCGCGGATAGCCGTCCTCGCTCGCCATCGCCTTGCGCACCTCGGTGGTAGGGCATTCGTTGGTGAGCAGCGCGCGAGCGCTGTCCTTGAGCTGCTGTTGTTCTTCGCTGATTCCGAAATCCATGACCTGTACCGATTGTGAAATGCGTCAGCGCGACTTCGGCATCTTGAGCCCGCGCTCGGCGATGATGTTCTTCTGAATGTGCGAAGTGCCGCCGCCGATCACGAGTCCGAGCGAGAACATCCACTCGTACGGCCAGTAGCCCTTGTCGAGCGCGGTCTCGTCCTCACGCGCGAGCATCGAGTCGTCGCCCATCGCTTCCATCGCGGCGGTCGCGAGATCGTGATTCAGCTCGGTGCCGACCAGCTTGTTGACCATCGACTCGATTCCCGGATTCTTGCCGCGAATCTGATCGGTCAACTGGCGGAGCGCATGGAAGCGCATCGCCTGCACCTTGATTTCGAGATCCGCAAGTCGCTGGCGGAACACGGGATCCTTCGTGAGCGGCTCGCCGCCGCGCTTGAGCGTCTTCGCGAGCGCGAGCAGCCGGTTGAAGCGCTGCTCGCTGCCGCTCGCCGAGCCGAGCATGTTGCGCTCATGAAAGAGAGTGGCGTTGGCGACGATCCACCCCTCGTTCAGTTTTGCGACCAGGTTTTTGCGCGGCACATGAACGTTGTCGAAGAAGACTTCGTTGAAGCCGCGATCGCCGGTCATTTGCACGAGCGGCCGCACGGTGATCCCCGGCGTGTGCATGTCGATCAGGATGTAGGAAATGCCGCGGTGCTTCGGGGCCTCGGGATCAGTACGCACCAGGCAGAACATCATATCGGCGTGCTGCGCGCCCGAGGTCCAGACCTTCTGCCCGTTGACGATAAACTCGTCGCCGACGATTTCGGCGCGCGTCTTGAGTGACGCGAGGTCCGAACCCGAGCCCGGTTCCGAATATCCCTGGCACCAGATTTCTTCGGCCGTGAGGATCTTCGGCAGGTAACGTTTCTTCTGCTCCTCGGTGCCCCACGAGATGAGCGTCGGCCCCAGCATACCGAGCCCCGACCCGCCGATCAGGTATGGCGCGCGCGCCCGCACCATCTCGTCGTTGACGATCGATTGCTTTACGGGATCCATCGCCTGCCCGCCGTAATCCTTCGGCCACGCGAGCGCGACGTAACCCCCCTGGTACAGTTTGCGCTGCCAGGCTTTTGCACGTGCGAGCCATTCCTTGTCCTCGCGGCCTTCGCGCGCGTCGCTGAGACCGCTGCGAGGGACGTTCTCTTCGAGGAATGTTCGGACTTTATCGCGGAACACTTCTTCTTCAGGGGTGAAATTCAGATCCATCGCGGAACTCCTGCAGTCTGATGAAGGTACTGCGGCTTGGTCGCAGCATAGTCAAAAGCGGTCCGCGCCGAAAAGCGAATTCAGCGCCGGGCGCAGCCTCGCGAAAACGTCGCGATTGCTGGTCTTAATCAGTATTGCTAACTTTCGAAGCTGGACTTTCTGATTCATCCTAATCCGAGCGGAACGGTATGGCGACGATCATCACGAGCGAATGTATCAACTGCGGCGCATGCGAGCCCGAATGCCCGAATACTGCAATCTACGCCGGGGGAGTGCCGTGGGAACTGAACGGCACGACCAGCCCGGCGATCGCGCAGGAAATCTTCTATATCGTTCCGTCGAAGTGCACCGAGTGCGTCGGCTTCCACGACCATGAAGCTTGCGCCGCGGTCTGCCCGGTAGACTGCTGCGTGCCGGATCCCAATAACGTCGAGAGCGAGGCGCTGCTGCTCCAGCGCTGCCGCGAGCTGCATCCTGATGAGACCTTCCCCGACGACGCGCCGTCGCGCTTTCGCAAAGAAGGTGGCAGTCCCGCGGCCGCTCCTGCAGCCGATGGTGCCGCGGCCAACGGTGCCACAGCGGCGGCACCCAAGCCGGCAGCGGCGCCCGCTCCTGCGGCCGCTGCGCCGAAGCCCGCGGCCGCGGCGGCTCCCGCTGCTGCCG